>USOM01000198.1 GCA_900556345.1 uncultured Clostridium sp.
TGATATTGGAACAGGGGCAGGATTTCCCGGAATACCACTTGCAATTATGAATGAAAGTAATAATTTTGTTTTAGTAGATTCTTTAAATAAAAGAATAAATTTCTTAAATGATGTTAAAGAAAAAATAAAGTTAGAAAATATGGAAGCTATACATTCAAGAGCAGAGGAATTTTGTCAAAATAAGAAGTATAGAGAAAAATTTGATATAGCTGTATCAAGAGCAGTTGCAAATTTAAGTGTTTTAGCAGAATATTTACTTCCAGCAGTAAAGGTTGGCGGACAAGTTATTTGTATGAAAGGAAGCCAAGTAGAAGAGGAATTAAATGATGCTAAGTTTGCTTTAAAGGAATTAGGTGGAAAAATAAATTCAGTAGATGAATTTTGTTTACCAGGAACTGATATGAAGAGAAATGTAATAATAGTTGAAAAAATTAAAGAAACTCCTAAAAAGTATCCAAGAAAAGCAGGAACACCTGCAAAACAACCTTTAAAATAGTTTTGATATAAAATTGATAATGTTAAACAAAGCGTGGAACATTATCAATTTTTTTGTGGAACAATTTTTAGAATGTTCGGTATGCGTAATACTCAGAGGTTATTTTTGTCACATTTTGTCGAATTTTGTCGAAAAATGTCGAAAGTATTATAAAAATTTACTACAAATAAGCTCAACACTAGTCGTTTCAATATATAGAATACTTCTATTTCAATTTAAAGTAAAACGTAAAATATAAAATTCAAAAAATAAAAATTTTATATTGACATTTTAGTAATATTTGTATATTATTATTTATATTAAAATTGGTTGAAAAAAAGAGAAAAAAATCAAAGAAAAAGCTAACATAATAACAAAATGTACCAAAAAGAACCGGTCCTTTTGGTACAAATGGAGGAAGAAAATTGGGAAAAATAGTATCAGTAGCAAATCAAAAGGGTGGTGTTGGTAAAACAACCACAACAGTAAATTTAAGCACAATTTTAGCAAAAAGAGGGAAAAAAGTATTATTAATAGATACAGATCCACAGGGAAATGCAACAAGTGGTCTTGGAATAGAAAAAGAATCTGATTTATCAACTTATGATTTGTTAATAACAGATGTGGCAGCAGAAGATATAATACAAGAAACTGGAATCAAAAATCTATATATATCACCATCTAATATGAACTTAGCGGGAGCTGAAGTACAGTTAGTTTCTATGATGTCAAGAGAACAAAGAATGAAAGAAAAATTAGATGTTATAAAAGATAAATTTGATTTTATTTTAATAGATTGTCCACCATCACTAGGACTAATTACATTAAATGCATTTACTGCATCAGATAGTGTACTTATACCAGTGCAATGTGAATACTATGCTTTAGAGGGACTTGGGCAACTTTTGAACACTGTTGAACTAGTAAGAAAACACCTAAACAAAAATTTGTATGTTGAAGGTGCAATTTTAACAATGTATGATATAAGGACAAACCTTGCAAACCAAGTAGTTAGAGAGGTTAAGAGATTTTTTCAAAACAAAGTATATAAAACAGTAATACCAAGAAATGTAAAGGTTAGTGAAGCACCAAGTTATGGAATGCCAATAACAATATATGATCCAAAATCAAAAGGTGCAAGAAGTTATGAAAAATTTGCAAAAGAATTTTTAAAATGGAACGAACTAGAACAAAAAGCAAGAGCATCAAGATAAATAATATAGGGGAGGAACAGTAGAAATGGTAAAAAAGACAGGTTTAGGAAAAGGATTAGATGCATTATTTTCAATGCCAGTTGTTGAAGAAGAGAAAATGCAATCAGATGATTCTTTACAAAGCTTAAAATTAATAGATATAGAACCTAACAGAGAGCAACCAAGAAAGTTTTTCGATGAAGAATCAATAGGAGAACTTGCAGAATCAATTAAAATGTATGGGGTTATACAACCAATAGTTGTTACTAAAAAAGAAGGATATTATGCAATTATTGCTGGAGAAAGAAGATGGAGAGCCGCAAAAAAAGCAGGACTTACAGAAATACCAGCAATTATTAGAGATGATGATGATAGGAAAAATAAAGAAATTTCTTTAATAGAAAATATGCAAAGGGAAGACTTAAATGCTTATGAAAAAGCTGCAGGAATAAGAGCTTTAATGGAAGATTATAATATGACACAAGAAGAAATTGCAAAAGTATTAGGAAAAGGAAGAAGTAGTATTGCTAATTCTGTTAGAGTTTTAAATTTAAGTCCAGAAGTTTTAGAATTTGCAAAACAAGGAAAACTTACAGAGGGACATTGTAAAGCACTTCTTGCTATTACTGACCCAGCCAAGCAACTAGAAATGGCTAAAAGAATGATAGAAAGAGGAGATTCTGTAAGACAAGCAGAAAAGAAAATACATCATCAAAAAAATAATAAAAATACAGCAGAAAAATATGCAGCTGTATATAGAGATATAGAAGATAAATTTCAAGGATTTTTTGGAACAAAAGTAAAAATAGATGCAGGAAGACGTAGTGGAAAAATAATAATAAATTATACAAATAATGATGAATTAGAAAGAATACTTGGATTGATAAAACATGATTAAGGAACAGGAGGATTAAATTGAGTTTTTTACATAGTGATTTATTTTTAATAATTATATTTATATTGAACATAGTTTTGTTAATTTGGTCAATTATAAGT
>USOM01000199.1 GCA_900556345.1 uncultured Clostridium sp.
ATCTTATGCAGAACTATATAATATAGATTATTTAAAAGATCTAGAAAAAAAATCAGAAGAATTTGAAAAGCAAATTAAAAAACTTAATTTACCTGTAACAATTATAAATCCTAACTATTGGAGAATAGAAGGAATGAAAAAAATATATGACGTGTTTTATAGAAATGTTACAGAAGAATATGGAAGAGATTTATCAGAATATATGCCAAAAGAAGAAGAGAGTGTCGACGAAGAAGAAATAGATGAAGATTGGGATTTTGATATTATTGATAATAAAAAGGAAACAAAAGAAGAAAAGAAAGCTGTAAAACCCAAAAGAATAAAGCGAAAAATAAAAGGAATATCACAAGAAGAAGAAAAATCAAATTCCGAAATAGACGATGATGAAATTGATATGATTTTAGGCTTTAATGGTGAAAATAATGCTCCAGAGGATTTTGACGATGAAGAAATAGCTCCAGAAGATGACTTTAGGGAAGATGAAGAAGATGATGACGTATATTATGACATTTGGGGTAATGATATAAAAGATGAAGACGATGCCGAAGAAGATGATGAGGATGATTTTGACGATGAAGAAGATTTCGATGACAATGAAGAAGAGGAAACAGAAGAAGATGACGATGAAAGCGACGATTGGGATGACCAAGATGATGACGATTCAGATTGGGAAGATGATGAAGAAGATACAGATGATGAGGATTGGGATGACGAAATCGAAGAAGATGATGATGACGATGATTGGGACGACGAATTTGAAGAAGATGATAATGAAGAGGAAGAACAAGAAGAACCAAAAACAAAAAATAAGAAAAATGACGACTGGGGAAACGAATTCATAAAAATAAATGAAAAAGACAAAACGAAGAAGAAAAAGGGTTTTTTTGATAAATTCAAAAAGTAAAATTAACAATATAATAAAAAAATTCTAAAGTATAAATTTTGCTTTAGAATTTTTTTAGAAAAGGGGAAAAATGAAAATAAAAACAAAAGCAATAATAAGTTTGTTAGTAATAATCTTTTTTATTTTAATAACAAACACAAAAGTACAAGCAAAAAGCTATTATATAGATGATATGCAAATAGAAGCTACTGTTCAAAATAATGGTGATTTACAAATAAAACAAACATTAAAATATGCATTTAATGGAGAATATAATGGTATATATATAACAATACCAACAAAATACAAAAATCAAGAGGAAGTTATATCAAAAATTTCAAATGATATATACAATGCAAGTGGTGTATTTGTACAAGATGTGTCTCTTATAGAAGATTCTAATGAATATCATTATAGCAAAGTTGGAAGTGCAATAAATGGAAATGAAGGTGTATATACTACCGAAAATACATATAATTCATGTAAAATAAAAGTATATTCACCATCTGTAGATACGAAAAAAACATTTAAAATAAAATATATATTGCAAAATGTATGTGTCGAACATAATGATGTTGGAGAATTATACTATAACTTTATAGGTGGAGATTGGCAGTGTTCAATAAAAAATTTAGATATAGACATATTTTTACCAAATAATCAAGAAGATATAAAAATATGGGGACATGGGCCTGATAATGGATACTCAAAAATAATAGATAATACACACGCATATTTTAATGTAAAAAATGTTCCTACAGGAAAATATGTGGCCACAAGAGTAGTTTTTGATAAATCAAACATATTAAATACAACAAAAAAATCAAACTTAAACGCATATAACTTGATTTATCAAGATGAGCAAAATATTGCCAAAATAAGTGATGCAAAAAAAGGTTATACAAGAAATATATACATATTTGCTTTAGTGTTATTAATATATTGGATAATATTATTAATAATATATGAAAAAGATAAAAAAATTAAACTAGTTCCATATGATGAAGATGAATTATTTAAAAAATATAACCCTATGCTAGCAGGATGCTTACAGGGAAGTAGAGATATTTTAGCAAGAGATATTATAGGAGTTATATTAAATTTAATAGAAAAAGGCAATATGAAATTTAAAATAGATGGCTATTCTTCTGAAACAACGCGTAGATCGTATAAATTATATACTGTTTCAAAAAATCCTGAAAAAGAAAACCAAATGGATGAAATTGAGAAAATGGTATATGATTGGGTTTTTCAAAATGCAGATAAGGTGGAATTATCACAAAGATTGCAAAATATGCCTAAGGAAAAGGATGCAAATGAAAGATTTAAGAAACTAAATAATGCTACACAGGAAAAGCTAAATACTATTGGAGCAAATCAAAAGAAAGTTCCAGTATTTATAAGAGTGTTTAATACATTTTTATTTTTCTTTACAGTATATATATCAGTAAAACATATTTTATATGAAGGAATGGAAATTTATGATACTTGGTCATTAATATCTACAATATTTATAATGCTTATATATATGTTACCAATCACAATGCTTGTAATATATGGAGTTTTAAAAATTATAATAACTGTTAGAAAGAAAGTAAATAAGCTGATAAACAAAATTACAGGACAAAGAGTTGTAACAACAACTGTTGCTATAATTGTGATATTTTTAATAATAATTATATTAACAGCTCTTTTTAGTAGTAACGCAAATAAGTATATAATAGCAGATGAAGTATTGATATGTATATCGCTTATAATTATGCTTACAGAT
>USOM01000200.1 GCA_900556345.1 uncultured Clostridium sp.
TATTTAGATTTACCAATCTCTACTTTTTTTATATTAATATTCCTATTTTTTACATCTGCCAAAAACTCTTCTTTCGTCAAAATACTCATTTCAACTACACATTCTATGTCATTTTCATATTTAGAATCCAAAATATTTATACCTTTTTTTCCAAAATAATACTGAACATTTTGAAAATCTGGGTAATCTAAAGTTATTGTCATTTCAATTCCTGGCTCTATTTCTATTGTTTCGACTTTTTCTATTGCTCCTAAACATCCAGCAGAATAACATCTAACCAATCCCCCTGTACCTAATAAAATTCCTCCAAAATATCTTGTAACAATTATAAGTGCATTACATAAATTATTCTTTTGCAGAATATTTAACATTGGTGCCCCTGCCGTACCTGACGGTTCTCCGATCATCACTAGATTTTTCATAAATTGTTCCATTTTCTAACACTCTGTATGCATAGCAGTTATGTCTTGCATCAAAATATTTCTTTTTGTACTCTTTTATTTTGTTTTCGGCATCTTCTTTGCTTTGTATATATATTAAATTTGCTATAAATTTTGATTTTTTTTCTGTAAGTTCAAATGTTGTATTTTGTGTTATTGTCTTGTACATCTATTTTCTCCTTTTTGAAAAAATTTCTGATTGGGGACGGTTCCTTTTCCGAAAAAGAACCGTCCCCAATCAGAAAAATTACTTCCAATTTTCTTTTATCTCTCCATTCTTATACGCATTAAGTAGCTCCATCAAATCCTCAATTTCGCCCTTTAATTTTGTACCGATATCTGTATCCCCAACAGTCTTTCTTACAACTCCATTTTTCTTTACAATAATCTCACTTATAATGTCTTTTTCCTCTATAATAGCCTTTGATACAGACTCAAAAGGTTTTGTCTGGCTTAATAATAATCCATTTGAATTATATGTTAGCACATATCCTGCATTACCAGTTTTCTCTCTAAAGCTCTTAGCAAATCCACCATCAATTATGAGTAGCTTGCCATTTGCTTTTATTGGACTTTCTCCATCTTTTACTTTTACTGGTATATGACCATTTACAATACGAGAATCTTCATCTTCTAGACCAAATTCTTTTAATATTTTATTACAATATTTTTCATCTTCTGATAATGTATAATATGGATTTTTGTTTTCTTTGTGTGCCTTAGCATCTTTTACAAAATAACTTTCAAATGTTGCCATCTTATCTTTGCCAAAAAATGGAGATTCTGGTGATAACCATAAAAACCACATTATATCTATTAATTCTTCTTGCTTTGTCATATATGCTTTATTTACTGCTTCATTTATTTCGTCAAAATATGCTTTTCCTGCCAATTCTTTTCCTAAAAATTGCACCTTTTTAAAGGTTCCATCTTCATTCATTGGTATACATCCGTGAAATAATAAATTATTATTAAATACTGTATACATTTCTCCCTTTGAAAATAAGAAGTTTATATGATTATTTAAACTTGGACTATGTATAAATGATTCTGTTAATCTGTCCATTACTTCTTTTTCCTTAGATGTTAGTTCATAAGGATTTTCTTGGTTTATTGTTGGAAAGTTTGTATCATTTATCTCATATTTTTTTCCATCAATTAACACAAAACCTTTTTTCAAATCCATTTTATCTAATAAAAGCCTATCATTTAAGTTATACTCTGGATGTTTTTTTATCATTTGGCCTTCTAACTTAAATTGAATTATTGTTATTGCTTTATGTATTTTGGCAATAAGCTTTCTATCACTATTATCATATTTATTATAATCAAATTCTTTTGGTAGAAACTTTTCACAATTATCGTTTTTATATGCTTCTTGGGCAAAGGTTGAAAGTGGTCTTATATTTATTCCATAAGCATCTTCTAAGGTTCCTATGTTGTTATATCTAGCAGAATTTCTGACCACTGTTGCAATACAAGCTTGATTTCCAAGTGTTGCTCCCATCCATAATATATCGTGATTTCCCCATTGGATGTCTAAACTATGAAAATTCATTAATTTTTCTATTACCAAATTTGGATATCTTCCTCTATCAAATATATCTCCAATTACATGCAAATGGTCAACTGCCATTTGTTTTATAAGTTCTGAAATTGCAATTATAAAACTATCTGCTTGACCTAGTTCTATTATTGTTTTTATTATTTGTTTATAATAATAAACTTTATCTTTTTCGCTATTTATTTGTGCGTGTAATAATTCATCTATTATATATGCAAATTCATTTTTTATTGCTTTTCTTACTTTTGATCTTGTATATTTTGAGCTTACTTTTCTTGCAACTTCTACTAATCTATATAATGTTATAGTATACCATTCATCTAGATTTTCTTTTGTTTCTTCTTTTATTATTTTTAGTTTTTCTTCTGGATAGTAAATAAGTGTTGCAAGCATATTTCTTTCTTTTTCTGTTGTTTGATTTTCAAATATTTCATCTATTTTACTTCTAATTATTCCTGCACCATTATTCAAAATATGTGTAAATGGTGCATATTCTCCGTGAATATCACTTAAAAATACTTCTGTTCCTTTAGGCAAATTTAATATTGCTTTTAGGTTTATTATTTCTTCTGATACTTCTGTTATATTTTTGTATTCTTTACTTAATAAT
>USOM01000201.1 GCA_900556345.1 uncultured Clostridium sp.
ATGATAAATATTTGGTATTTGTAGATGAATTCAATAAAGTTATACAAAGAAGTGAAAATATAGAGCAAGATAATGAAAATACAATAAAAGCACTTATGGAAAAAGAAAGAATAATACCTGATAGCTTAAAAAATTATGTAGCAACAGAAAACTTACAATCTAATATAGAAAAATATCAAACAATATATTTAGACAAACTAGATGATAGAATAAAAAACGGAATCGAAAGATATGATTTTAAATACAAAGAATTAAACTATTTTAAGAGTGGAATTGATTTATTTATAAATGATATAAACAATTTCAAAAAGCAAGAAAAAAAAGTTTACATGGTAGTAGATACAAAAGAAAAAGCAAATAAAATGGAGAAATTACTAGCTGAATATGACATTTTATCAATATATTATGAAAAATTAAACAAAACAATAATAAATCAAGATGCAAATACAGTAATAATAACACTTGGAAAAATATCAAAAGGATTTTATAGTATAGACTTAAATCAAGTTGTAATGGTTGCAAGTGATTTAGTTGATGGAACGAGAACTATAAAAAAACGTAAAAGCGAAACATTTAAACAAGGCGAAAAAGTTGTATTTGCAGATTTAAAAGTCGGAGATTATGTAGTACATAGAAGATACGGAATTGGAATATATATTGGTGTAAACACAATAACAGCAGATGGTATAACAAGAGATTATTTAAAATTAAAATATTCAGGTGATGATATTTTATATATACCAACAAACTCACTTGATGAAATAAGAAAATATGTTGGTGGAGAAGAATTAAATTTAAAGCTTAACAAACTTGGTTCAAAAGATTGGGAAAAGACAACAAATAAGGTTAGAAATAATTTAAGAGCTGTTGCAAAAGAATTAATAGAATTGTATGCAAGGCGTGAAAAATCAAAGGGATATTCGTTTTCAAAAGATACAGAATGGCAAAAACAATTTGAAGAAGCATTTCCTTATGTTGAAACAGATGATCAATTAAGATGTATAGATGAAGTAAAAAAAGATATGGAAAATGAAAAGCCAATGGATAGACTTCTATGTGGGGATGTTGGTTATGGTAAAACAGAAGTAGCAATTAGAGCAGCATTTAAAGCTGTAATGGACCACAAACAGGTTGCATATCTAGCACCAACAACGGTTTTAGCAAAACAACAATATGAAACTTTTAAAGAAAGAATGAAAGATTTTCCAATTAGAGTTGATGTATTAAACAGATTTAGAACAACAAAAGATAAAAACAGAATAATAAAAGAGATGAAATTAGGAGAAATTGATATATTAATTGGAACACATAGATTATTAGGTAAAGATGTCGAATTTAATGATTTAGGATTATTGATAATAGATGAAGAGCAACGTTTTGGTGTAAAAGCAAAAGAGAAAATAAAGCAATATAAAACAAATGTAGATGTACTTACAATGACTGCAACTCCAATTCCTAGAACCTTACACATGTCTATTGTAGGTGTAAGGGATATGTCTGTAATATATGAACCACCTCAAAATAGAAAGCCAGTTCAAACCTATGTATTAGAATATGATGCAGAAGTTATAAAAGAAGCAATAACAAAAGAATTAGAAAGAAATGGTCAAGTATTTTATTTATTTAATAATGTTGGCGAAATTGCATTAAAGGCGGATAAAATTTCAAGATTAGTTCCTGAGGCAAAAGTTGGATTTGCACACGGAAGAATGACTGGTGAGGAAATAGAAGACATTATGGAAGATTTTGTAGAAGGAAAAATAAATGTACTTGTATGTACAACTATTCTAGAATCTGGAATTGATATACCAAATGCAAATACAATCATAATGGAAAACGCAGACAGAGTTGGATTAGCACAATTATATCAATTAAGAGGAAGAGTTGGTAGATCAGATAGACAAGGATATGCTTATATAACTTATAGAAAAGACAAGATGTTATCAGAAGTAGCTGATAAACGTTTAAAAGCAATAAAAGAATTTACAGAGTTTGGTTCAGGATTTAAGATAGCAATGAGAGATTTAGAAATAAGAGGTGCAGGAAGTTTAATAGGAGAGATTCAACACGGACATTTAGAAGAAGTTGGATATGATACATATTGCAGAATCTTAGATGAAGTCTTAAAAGAAGAACAAGGAATAAAAGTAGAAGAAGATATAGGTTGTCAAATAGACTTAAATGTAACAAGTTACATACCAGATAGTTTTATAAGCGATCAAAATCAAAAAATCGAAATATATCAAGATATTGCTTTATGCAAAAATGAGGAAGATATACGAAATGTAATAGATGAAATAATCGATAGATTTGGAAATATGCCAAATGAAATTGAAAATCTATTAGAGATATCAAGAATAAAACAATTAGCAAAAGAAAAATATTTAACAAAAATTCAAAGTAGGGGAAATTCAGTTGTATTTACTTATGATACAAATAAATTTGATAATAATTCATTATCAGACATAATAAAAAAATATGGAAATAGAATTAAATTTTCAGCAGGAATAAAACCAATGATAACATTAAAAATAGAAAAACAAGGAGAAAAAGGATTATTACAAGAAGTTAAAGAATTTTTGAAATAAAACTTGTATAATGTACCTAAATG
>USOM01000202.1 GCA_900556345.1 uncultured Clostridium sp.
AGTATAACTATTATTACCCAATTTTTGTAATAATAAATTAATATACTAAATAAAAACGAAATTAAGAATAATGCCATATTTGATATTTTATTTGTATATAAAATTCCATATTTTCTTTTCGTACTTAAACATATAATTGATTTTAAAATTCTTCCTCCATCTAATGGATATATTGGAAACAGATTAAATATTGCTATAAGAAAATTCGAGTATATTATATTTTTAGCTATCTCACTATTTTTGCCACAAATTATGAACACACTCATTATAATCAAGTTTATTAATGGTCCTGCAGATGCTATAATTATTTTCTTTATTTCTAATATGTTTGAATTTAATACTTTTTTATTATAATCATTTTCTGTTAATGCAAATTCTATCGAAAATCCTGCTGGCATAATAGATATTTTTTTTACTTTCATTTTTAAAATAATGCCTGCAAAAAGATGTCCTAATTCATGTAAGAAAGCAAATAACATTATAAGCCAATAAATTTCAATTTGTCTTGTAAAATATAAAATTATCAAAAAAATAAATATTTTTAAATCTATTCTAAAAATCATATTTTCACTAAAAATCTAGAATCAGCTGTGGATCAACTAATCTATCCTCTCTTCTTATTTCAAAATGCAGGTGGGGTCCGTGTTGAATTTCCAGTTGAACCTACTTCTGCTATTTCTTGTCCTTGTGATATGCTATCTCCCTCATTAAAATACAATTTATTACAATGAGCATACACTAAAATTATGTCATCTATTTGTATTTTGTAATGATTTCCATAGTCTCCTTCACTTGATGCCAAAATTATTTTCCCATCTGTTGCTGATTTTATTTTTGTTCCTGTTTTTGCTGCTATATCTAGTCCTGTATGGTATTTTGGAACTGTAGCTGTAGTTGGCGTTCTCCATCCAAATGTTGAACTTATTGTTCCTTCTATTGGTTTTATAAAACTTGTTGTAGTTTTTACTTTTTCTATATCTTTTTGCTCTTGAGTTTTTTCTACTTCATTTGTTTCTTCTGATGAACCTCCTATGTTTTCGTCGTTTGAAGGTTCATTTGTTTCTAGATTACTTGTTGTTTCTTCGGCTTGTGGTAGATTGTTTTCTTCGTTTGAATTATTTTGGGTGTTTGTAGTTTTCGGTGTTTCTTCATTGTTTGAGTTATTTTGTTGGTAGATATATTTTTGGATATATTCGGTTAGCCAGTTGTATGCTTTTTGGGTTGTTTCGTTTTTGGAGGCTATTTGTTCTACTTTTGTTTGGAATTCTTGGGATAGGTAGTATTCTTTGTTGTTTACTACGTAGAATATTCCGTATATCATAAAACATATTATTATTTGTTTTAGCATTCTTTGCATTAGGCTTGGGCCTTTTTTGACCTTTTGAGTTGTATTTTGGTATGTATAACCTGTTCCATTTCTTCTGTTGTAGATTTCTTCTGCTCGCCTTATTTTTTCTTCTACTGTCATTGTTCTTTCCATATTTTTCTCACCGCTTCCTTGGTTTTTTCTGTTTAATTTATATGTTGGGATTTGGTGATTTAGTACTGAAAAAGCTATAAAAAATTATAGCTTTTCTCATAATTCAAATTTATTTTTTATTTTCTTTTTTCCTATATTAAAAACATTTATATTATTATCTTCTTCTAATAATTCTAAAGCTTTTTTGCATTCATTGTATATTGCATAGAAAAAATCCCATATTTTAAGTCTATCAAAAATTTCTTTTAATTTTTTATTTTTAATTGCCTGTAAAAATTCTATTTTATATATATTCAATTCTTCATCAAAACATTCTTCATAAATATCTTTTTGGTAAATTCCATAGTCAAATAATGAAATTGAAATACCTATATCTATTCCCGTAACAAATTTAACTATGTCCATATAATCACATTGATATCCAAATGAACTTTCTTGTTCAAATGCTCTATTTAAATATATTTCCAATTGTATTATGCTCAATATTGCTTTTGATACATTCATTTTTCCAATTCTATTACACCTTTTTTCTACTTCCTCTATAAAAACCTTTAATGAAGGTATTACATATAATGTATTAAATTCTTCTATTTTAAAACTTGAATATAATTCATATACGTGCTGTAAATCATCTATTATACAATCTTCCGGTTTTATGCAATTCATACTTTTCCATTTAGCCATACTTAGTAAAAGATTATCATCTTTTCTTATAAATTCTTTTAATGCAATATATAAATGTATAAAACTAAAAAGACCATTAATAGTAGATTCACTATTGCCAGGAAAAGAAGATGGAATAAGTGAATATAAAAGTAAATATTCAGATGAGATTTTAAAAATAAGAATTAATGAATTGTTGCCACCAGTAAGAATACCATATAACAATAAGAGATTAGAAAATACTTGCCAAGCAATAGGAGAAAAGTATAAAGGTTTATTTGTAAATAGAGAAGTTATTATTAGAGTACAAGTAAGTGTACCAAGAAATAATTGGGACATAGATAATAGAGATTTGAGATATATTTTGAATGGATTTGTTTATGGTGGACTTATTACAGATGATAATATTAAATATGTAAGTTATATGTTAGAAGGTATTAATGACAAAGAAAATTATATAAAAATA
>USOM01000203.1 GCA_900556345.1 uncultured Clostridium sp.
GCTTTCTCCTTTTTGAGTATTTGGCAAAACAAAAAGGCCCGCTCCGTTTTGCCATGGCAAAACAGGGCGAACCGTAAAAAGTCCGTGGTACCACCTGTATTCGGGAAATCCCGCACTCATGGGCGCAGAAAACGCCCTGTCCCGATAACGGAGGACATGCCGTTGCAGCCTACTGTCAGTTCAGCCCAAGGCTCCGGGACGACTTGGGCGGCGCGTCACGGGAGCTTCCACCAACCGCTCCCTCTCTCGGCATCCGCAGACCGCCTACTGCTTCCCATCACAGCCGCTTTCAATATGTGGGCATTTTACACCATTCCCGGAAAATTGTCAACCATTCCTTTGCCCGGGATTCAGAATTTGTTCAAAATCCCGCCGCATACTTGATTTGTTCACAAAATTATGGTATAAATTCTTCTATATTCAAATTTTACATCCTTTCTGCTTTTTCAAGTGTTATATTTCCTAATTTACCGCTTCTAAAATCATCTAAAATTATTTTCGCTGTTTTTTCATCATCTATTTCTCCACCAGATATTATGCATCCTCTTCTTTTGCCTATTTGCTGCATAATTTCATATATATTAAAGTTTTCTGGCTCTTCTCTGTTTAGTATTTTTTCTATATATTCTTCTGATATTTTATATCTTTCCACAACATTTTTTCTATATTCTTCCAATAAAAGCTTTAAAAGCTGATATGCCACCTCTGTTTGCTCTAATACATCATCTTTTATTGTCCCCGTAAATGATAGATTTAAAGCTACTTGCTCATTTTCGAATTTTGGCCATAATACTCCTGGTGTATCTAATAATTCTATTTTTTCATTTACTCTAATCCATTGTTTTCTTTTTGTTACTCCTGGTTTATTTCCAACTTCTAGTCTACTGTTTTTTGCGACTCTATTTATAAATGATGATTTTCCGAACATTTGGTATTCCTATTACCATTGCTCTTATTTTTCTTCCTGTTCTTCCTTTTTCGGCATATTCTTCCATTTCTGCTTGCTTTATTTTTTCTGTTGCTCTTAGGATTTCATTTATTCCTTTTCCCTCGTTACAGTTTGCAAGTATTGCTGGTTGTCCTTTTTCTTTGAAATATTGTACCCATAATTCGTTTTGTTTTTTGTCTGCTAAATCACTTTTGTTTAGTATTATTATTTTGTCTTTTCCACTAGTTAGGTTTGCTATGTCTGGGTTTCTACTTGATATTGGTATTCTGCTATCTAGTATTTCTATTACTACATCTATTAGTTTTAAATCTTCTGCTATTTGTTTTCTGGTTTTGGCCATGTGGCCTGGGTACCAGTTAATTCCGACTTTAGTTAACTTTTCTTCTTGATTGTTGTTTTTCTTTTCTGCTCTGATTTTTCTTTTTTGGTACATATCCATTTTTTTCACTTCCTTATTCATTATCACTATTTTCATTTAAATATTTATTATAGAATTCATCCATTGAAGAAATGTATTTTTGATCTTGTATAACTCTAAATTTTTCATATTCTTTTTCTGCTTTTTCTATGGCTTCTTTATGAGATATACTTCCACTATTATTTAATATTTCTTTTCTTCTAAATTTTAATAAATCATCAGTTGCATTTATCCAATCTTTCATTGTCATAACATGCCTTTGTTTTGCTTCATCTTCAGCAAATACTAAAAACATATTTGTTAAATCTTTTAAATTATTCATTTCTTCTTCGTTTAAATAATTTTTTGCAATAATCACATCATATTTATATATTAAACCATCAGGAGAATTTTTCCAATTAGTTAGTCCCATATGTTCTTTATCTGAGTTTGCTCTACTATATATTAATTCAGCAGCAGTATGTCCACTTATAGCATAATGCAACTTATTTTGAACTATTTTAAAGAAAGTATACGCTTCTTCTGACTTAGGATTGTAATCAGTTGCTGTTGCAATAAATAAATCAGTGATTTTTTGGTATGCCATTCTTTCACTAACTCTAATTGTTTTGATACGTTCTAATAATTCATCAAAATATTTTATATCATATTTATTTCCATTTATAAAACGTTCATCATTTAAAGCAAATCCCTTAGTCATATATTCTTTTAGTATTTTTGTAGCCCATATTCTAAATTCTGTTGCTTTTTTCGAATTTACTCTGTATCCTACTGCAATTATGGCATCTAAACTATAAATAGTTGTGTTATATTTTTTTCCATCATCAGCAGTTAACGAGCATTTCTCGGTAACTGATTTTTTATCCAACTCTTTTTCTTCAAATATATGTTTCAAGTGTAAGCTTATATTATCTGTAGAACATTCAAAAACTTTTGACATTCCTTTTTGTGATAACCATAAAGTTTCATCTTTATAAATAGCATCTACTACAATGTTTCCTTCACTATTTTTATATATAATTAATTTATTATCTTCCATCAATACTCTCCTTTAGTTTTTCATAACTCCCCATACAAATTAACGCACTCTAGCAACTCTTTTACCTGTTTATGAACCTTATCAGATTTGAATCCATCACAAACCAACCTAGTAAATTCATCTAAATACTTTTTATCTTTCAAATATTTCAATGAAAAATCAAAATTCAAATCATATACATAAGCAAAAGGAA
>USOM01000204.1 GCA_900556345.1 uncultured Clostridium sp.
AAGGCTTTCATTCCTATGTGTGCCTTTGAGCGAAGCGAGAAAGGAATGGAATTTTCTATGAAAAAGATTTTTGAGAAGATTAATGAAAAGAAAAATATAATTTGTGGTGTAATTTTTGTTGCGATAATAGCATTTTTTAGTTTTAGCGAAGCACCAAAAACACTTCAAAATGATACATATTATACTGTATCAATAGGAAATTTGATAATGGAAAATGGAATAGATATGAAAGATCATTTTTCTTGGCACGAAGATTTACCTTATACATACCCACATTGGTTATATGATGTATTTATGAGCATAATTTATAATGTTGGAAATTGGGATGGAATATATATTTCGGTATGTGTGATGTCTATAATATTAGGATTATCAATATATATTGTAAATAAAAAATTAAATAAAAACCAAGTTATATCATTTTGTATAACAATTGGAGCAATGTATTTATTAAAAGATTATATAGCAGCAAGGGCACAACTTGCAACTTTTATAATATATGTTTGGGTAATATATTTTATAGAAAAATTTATTGAAAATCCTAAAAAAATAGGCTATGCTCTGGGAATAATTTTATCATCAATATTAATAGCAAATCTACACGTGGCGGTATGGCCATTTATATTTGTTATAAGTTTGCCATACATTGCAGAATATATAATTTGTTTAATTGCAGATATTGTTATATATCAAAAAACATCAATAATGTATAAAAAACATTTGCTAAAAAAATATAAAGATGATGATATCAAAAAACAAGAAATAAATAATAAATTAAATGCAATTTATTCTCAAAATGAAAAAATAAAAAAAGCAAGAGAAACAGAAGAGCCATATAAAATAAAAATGAAATTAAACAAAAATGTAAAATGGCTTATTCTAGTAATGGCAATTTGTGGACTAACAGGATTTTTAACTCCGCTTGGTACAACACCATATACATATTTGATAAAAACAATGCAAGGAAATACAGTAAGTAATATAAATGAACATTTACCATTAACATTAATAAATAACATACCTGTTATGTGCACATTAGTAATATTTTTAGCTTTTTTAATTTTTACAAAAGTAAAAATAAGACTATCAGATTTATTTATGATTGGTGGGCTAACATATTTAATGTTTTCATCGAGAAGGCAATCAACGATGTTTGTTTTAATAGGTTCAATTATACTAAATAGAATTTCAATGGATGCAATTGAAATATATAGCAAGGAAAGTTTAGGCTTTGTATTTAAACAAATTATTTGTGTGATTGGGATAATTGTGGCAGGAGTTGCTGTTTATTATGGTAATAAGTTTATAGATAAAAAGAAAAATAATAGTTATGTAAGTACTAGTTCATATCCGGTAGAAGCAGCAGATTGGATTTTGGAAAATTTGGATGTAAATAATATAAAATTATTTAACGAATATAATTATGGTAGTTATTTGTTATATAGAGGAATACCTGTTTTTATAGATTCGAGAGCAGATTTATATGCACCAGAATTTAACGGTAAAAAAGACATTTTTATAGATTTTATAAACACATCTAACTTAGGAAAATATTATGGAAAGACATTTGAGGAATACGGGATAACTCACGTTATATTATATAAAAATGCAAAAATTAGGATGCTTATAGATGAGGCAGAACCAGAAAATTATAATAAAATATATTCTGATAATAATTTTGTGATTTATGAGATTGTGAAATAATTTTGAAATGGGGACGGTTCCTTTTTCAAAAAGGAACCGTCCCCATTTCAAAATTTCGCAAAAAGAACTGTCCCCAATCAGAAAAAAGGAGGTAAAATGGATATAAGACCAATTGGTATATTCGATTCTGGAATTGGAGGTCTAACAGTCTTAAAAAAATTAGAAGAAAAACTTCCAAATGAAAGATTTATATATTTAGGAGATACCTTAAATTTTCCTTATGGAGAAAAAAGCAAGGAAGAAATAATAAGTTATTCTAAGAAAAATATAGAATATTTAATAAAACAAAATGTAAAAATGATAATAATAGCCTGTGGAACAGCGACAAGTCAAAGTTTAACTGAGATGAAAGAAATATTTGATATTCCAATAATTGGGATAATTGAGCCAACAGCAGAATTTGTAAATAAAATGGATATAAATAAAATTGGTGTAATTGCAACTACAGGTACGATTAGAAGCGGAGCGTGGGAGCAAGGTTTGAAGAAAAAGAATCCTAATATAGAAGTAATAAATAAAGCGTGTCCACTACTTGCAAGTATAGCTGAAGAAGGAAAGGCGAAGTCGAAAGAAAGTTTAGAAGCTGTTCATAAATATATGCAAATATTTAAAGATAATAATGTAGATACAATAATACTTGGATGTACACATTATCCTATTTTTGATGAGTTAATAAGAAATGAATTTTCTTATGATGTGAATTTAATAAATACAGGGGCTTGTATTGCAGAAAAAGTAGAAAAATATCTAAAAGAAAATGAAATGGAAAATACACAAGAAATCAAAATGTCAAAAATAGTAATAACAAAGGATGAAAAGGACTTTGATTTTAAAGCAAAAAATATTTTAAAATCGACTAGAACGCTTGACATTACTAGATTTAACTAATAT
>USOM01000205.1 GCA_900556345.1 uncultured Clostridium sp.
ATAGAATGCAGCAAATAGTTGATGCATCAATAAAAAATAATAGAAAAATTCAAATAATAAAATCACTTACATTACCTGCAGGAATAGTAAAAAGTGCAAGTACAGATGTTTTTGATAAAGATATTGAAAATAACGACATTATTGTTATGTGTAGTGATGGAATTTTGGATTCTAATATTGAGTATAAAAATAAAGAATTATGGGTTAAATACCTTTTAGAAGATATAGAAGTTACAAATCCACAAAAGATCGCTGATATTATTTTAAATGAGTCAGTCGATAATAATTTTGGAAAGATTAAAGATGATATGAGTGTGGTAGTTTGTAAATTTATAAAGAAAATTTGATTTTTTGTATTGGGGACGGTTCTTTTTCCGAAAAAGAACCGTCCCCAATCCGAAAAAAGGATTGAAATTTTTACAAAATTATATTATAATGTAAAATATTTGAGGAGAAAGGCAGGAGAGATTATGGAAAAAACATATTATTTAACAACACCAATATATTACCCAAGCGGAAAATTTCATATAGGAACAGCCTATACAACAGTTTTAGCAGACGCAATAAAAAGATACAAAAAATTAAGAGGATATGAAACATACCTACTTACAGGAACAGATGAACACGGACAAAAAATAGAAGAAGTAGCCAAAAAACAAAATATGAAACCACAAGAATATGTAGATGGAGCAGCAAAAGCAGCAAAAGAATTGTGGAAATTAATGGATATAAATTATGATGACTTTATAAGAACAACTGAAGGCAGACACGAAAAAGTAGTACAAAAAATATTTGATAGATTAATGGACCAAGGAGATATCTATAAAGGAGAATATGAAGGTTGGTATTGTGTACCTTGTGAAAGTTACTTCACAAAAACACAATTAGTAGATGGAAAATGCCCAGATTGTGGACGAGAAGTAAAATTAATGAAAGAAGAATGTTACTTCTTTAATATGAAAAAATATGCACCAAGACTATTAAAATATTATGAAGAACATCCAGATTTTATAAAGCCAGATTACAGAAAAACAGAAATGATAAACAACTTTATAAAACCAGGATTAGAGGATTTATGTGTAACTCGTACTACTTTTGATTGGGGAATAAAAGTATTAAAAGACCCAAAACACGTAATATATGTATGGTTAGATGCCCTAACAAATTATTTAACAGCACTTGGATATGAATCAGAAAATGATGAACTATTCAAAAAATTCTGGCCAGCTAATTTACATATAGTTGGAAAAGACATAGCAAGATTCCATTTAATATATTGGCCAATATTCCTAATGGCATTAGATTTACCACTTCCAAAGCAAATATTTGTACATAACTGGATAATGATGAAAGATGGAAAAATGTCAAAGTCAAAAGGAAATGTAATTTATCCAGAATTATTAATTGATAGATATGGATTAGATGCAACACGTTATTTCCTACTTAGAGAAATGCCAGTTTCAACAGATGGAGTATTTTCTCCAGAAGAATTTGTAGAAAGATACAATTTCGACTTATCAAATGATTTAGGAAATTTATTAAATAGAACAATTGCAATGTGTAACAAATATTTTGGGGGAATTGTTCCAAAATATAATGGATGCAAAAATGATGTAGATAAAGAATTAGAAGAATTTGCAAAAAATGTAACATCAAAATTCGAAAAAACATTTGAAGGATTCGAAATAGCAAATTCACTTCAGGAAATATGGAGTTTAGTTTCAAGAACAAATAAATATATAGATGAAACATCACCTTGGGTATTAGCAAAAGAAGAAAACAAGGAAAAACTTGAAGCTTGTATATATCACTTAATTGAAAATTTAAGAAGAATAGCAATTTTAATTAGTCCATTTATGGAATCTACATCAGAAAAAATGTTTAATCAACTAGGCATAACAAATCCAGAATTAAAAACTTGGGAAAGCCTTGATAATTATGAAAAAATAGAAGATACAAAAGTAATTGAAAAAGGTGAACCTTTATTTATGAGACTAAATGCAGAAGAAGAAATTGAATTTATAAAAAGTAAAATGAAAAATTAAAAGACTTAAAAGAGAGGGTGTAGTAAATTGCCTAGAAAGAAAAAGAACGAGCTAGATTCTAAAGTAAAAGAAAAGCTAGAATATATAGGACTAGATTTAGACAAGGTACCAAAATCATTAAAAGAATATTCTGACATAAATTTTAGAACTTTAAGAGGATATGATGAAAAAAAATATAAGCAATATAGATTTATAAATGTAAATGATATTGAAATTCTACTTTCACCAACAAATAGAATTAACACAATAAAAGAAAAGTATGAAAAAGCAATGCCATTATGTTTTTATTTAGATTCTAAAAATGAGGAAAATTTGATGAATTTTACTGAATTTTTAAATATGATAAATAAGGTAAGTATTCCTCAAATTGAAGAAATAGAAGAAGAACAAAAAATGCTTTCAAAAGAAATTCCTTTGTTATTCCCGAGCTCATTGTTTCCGGCTCTTCCTTAAAGCTTAAAAAATGTTCTATATATTTTCCGACAACGTCATTTTCAAGATTGACCGTGTCGCCTGTTTTCTTGTATCCGAGAACTGTTTCATTT
>USOM01000206.1 GCA_900556345.1 uncultured Clostridium sp.
AAAGGAGACTAACTATGAATATTTATGATGAAATAGATGAATGTATAACAAAATTAGATGAAGATTACAAAAAATTTTTACCTACAGTGTTAGTCAAATTGCTTTCTATTACAGAAAAATTAAATAAACCATATGATTGGCTCTGGGTAAAACTACAAACAGAAGAACTTAGAGGGAATTATAATCCTAATACAGAAAAAATATTTACTACTTTATGCAAAAATATAGGTATAACAGATATTACTAAAATAAAAGAAAAATATCGTGAAATTTTAAGAGATTTTATGAAATATAGAACATTCGAAATTGATAAAGACGGAATTTATGCTGATTCCACTGCAAATCTTATCCTACAGATTAACTCTATTGAACAAAAAGTCAAAGATACAGTTTTACCAGACAACTTAGCCCCTATTGATTTATATTATGAGAAACAAAAACATGACAATATTATATCAACATACCAAAATGCCCTATCCAATTATAAAGCTATTTTAAATCACATATACACACATACATATCAAATCTTAATAAATTTAAAATATTCCAATCAACAAGCAATATCTCAAGATGCTGCTGTACAAAAAATTGAAACTATTTTCAACAAATTTCATGATATAGCCACTCAATTATTAAAAAGATATGAAGGTAGAGAAACCCTTAAATTAAAAGATGAATATGATGTTCAAGATTTGTTACATTCTTTGTTATTATTATATTTTAACGATATTCGAAAAGAAGAATCAGTTCCTAGTCATGCCGGCTCTAATTCTAGACTAGATTTTTTAATACCTGATTACCAAATTGGAATAGAAGTAAAAATGACTAGAAAAGGCTTAAGTGATAACAAAATAGGTCAGCAATTATTAGTTGATTTTGGTCGTTACCAATCTCATCAAAACTGTAAAACTTTGCTATGTTTTATATATGATCCAGATTATAATATTGATAATTTCAAAGGATTAAAAGATGATTTAGAATCTCATTCTAATGATGATTTTAATATAAAAGTTTATATCTCAAGATAATAAAAAATTTTCCTACCACATGAAAGGAGGTGATTAAGGTGTGGTAGGAAATATCAAAAAACGTGGAGAGAATTCTTACAGACTAAGAGTTTCTGGTGGTTATACAGGAGAAGGCAAAAGAATTATCTATAAAAAGACTGTTCAAGCAAAAAACAAAAATGAAGCTAGAAAAGAACTAGCATTATTTATATCAGAAATAGAAACTGGACAAGCCTTATCTGCAAAAAAGATGCGTTTTAGAGATTATGCTGATTTTTGGATTAACAATTATGCTATTCCAAATTTATCTCCTAAAACCTATGAAAGATATAAAAGTATGTTAAAATCAAGAATTCTCCCCTATCTCGGCAACATGTATTTAGACAAAATTCAACCAATGCAATTAATGTATTTATACCAAGAATTAAGTGAAGCAACTTATATTAGAAAAAATATTAAACATAAGTTATCTTCAAAAACAGTGCTAGAACATCATAGATTATTACATTCTATGTTACAACAAGCAGTATATTGGCAAATGATTCCATATAATCCTGCATCAAGGGTAAGACCACCTAAAGCTAAAAAGCCAAGTATTAATTTCTATGATGATGTACAAACAATTGCATTAATTAAGGCATTGGAAGGTGAAGAATTAAAATTTCGAGTCATTATCCTTTTAACAATTTTTACAGGATTAAGACGTGGAGAAGTTTTAGGATTAGAATGGCAAGATGTAGATTTAAAAAATTCTTCAATTACAGTAAGACAAGCTAGTCAATATGTTTCTTCTATTGGAATTTATACAAAAGATCCCAAAACAGAAACATCAAACAGGGTTATTAGTATTCCTGATTCAATTACTAAATTATTAAAAGAATACAAAAGAAAACAATCAGAAAAAAGATTAAAATTAGGAGACAAATGGATTAATACTAATCGTTTATTTGTACAATGGGATGGCTCTCCTATGCATCCAGATACAATTACAAAATGATTTAGGCAGTTCCTAGAAGATAAAAACTTGCCACATATTACATTTCATGGTTTACGCCATACACATGCAACTTTGCTTATTGCACAAGGATTAGATGTTAGAACTGTTAGTAATAGATTAGGACATGCTCAAACATCTACAACATTAAATATCTATGCCCATGCATTCGCGAGAATGGACAGAGAGGCGTCAGATAAACTTGATAATCTTCTTTATAGAGAAGATACAAAAAATATTTTAAAGCCAATTAGAGGCTTATCACATAAATTTATGCAAAAAATTGAAAGGAAAAAAATTCTATGAAAAATTATAATAATAAAGAAGTAAATCAAGACATAATAGTTTCTGCTTAAATACTTTTAATTAATTTCACGATTTAATATTTTATATTTAAGCAGAATCTTTTTTATTTTATTTCAAATAGAATTTAATCAAATATATTTATAAATATCGAAAATTCAAGGTTTACCAAAAACCTTTTTATATAGATTTGTGCCCAAATGGTGCCCAATTCATTTTATGCTGTCTCTTAGACATATCTGACGCTGCCGACGATACTCCTTGTG
>USOM01000207.1 GCA_900556345.1 uncultured Clostridium sp.
TTTCTATATTTTCTTTTTGATTTTTTTTCATATATTCTTCAACTTTTTTTACTATATCTTTTTTCTCGACATTTCCCAAGCATAAATCGATTTCTTTCATATTTTCTACAGTTTCTTTTGCAACTTGTACATAGCATCCAACTGCAACAATTATACTTTGAGGATTTTCTTCTTTTACTTTTCTTAATACTTGTCTTGATTTTCTATCTGCTATATTTGTTACTGTACACGTATTTACAACAACAACATTTGGATTTTCTTCTAATTCACAAATTTCATATCCGTTTTCTAAAAATTTTTGTGCCATAGCATTTGATTCATATTGGTTTACCTTGCAACCGTAATGTATAAAATGCTACTCTTTTTTGTTTATTTCCGCATTTATTTTGACCTTCTTTCTTTTTTTGTCGAATTTTAGTATAACATATTTTTAAGGCTTTTGCAATTTTAGTTTTTTATTTCCAGATAATTTTAGTTTTTTATTTCACATATAATTTAATTGTGCCATTCAAAAAATATATTAGAATGGCACAATTTTTTGCTATTTTATAAAGTAAGCAAATTGATTTGCACCAATAATGCCTGCTTTAAATTCCTCAGAAAAAATCAACTTATAATCAGCACCTAAATTTTCTAACAAAATCGGTCTATTGGTTCTGTTATAGATGGCTCTAAAGCTGTTCTTTTCTGTATACCGTTCATAGTCTAGTAATGAATCATTACATCTTCTAACTCTGGCATCTCCTTGAGCAAGTACATTTAAATTTTCTTTTCTTACTTGACTTAAATTAAACAAGAAATTTTTCAAAATTGCAGTATCTCGAAAAATCATTGGCTTTCTAGGGAACGGATCTTTGTAACCACTTTCCGCATTTTCTGTTCCCATAAACACTGATGGAATACCTGGAATTACATAAAATATGCCTAAAGCTAATTTTAATTTCTTTATTCCAAGGTGTAATTTTTCCTTAGGAATTGAATCATTTTCGGCCTCAAACTTTCTAAAACCATAAGTATCAAATCCTTCTGGTTTACGCCAAGGTGCTTCTATATCCCATATTCCACCTGTATATGAATCTGGGTTCATTCCTTCTCCAATTAACATTGTAATAGCAGTTGGGGTATCGTGAGTAGAAACAATATTTAGCAAACGATTTCTTACTTCTTTTGGATATTTATTTAATTCTTCTAATATATATTTTAATAATTCTGCATTTCCATAACGAACCCATCTAAGTATTGCATCTGTAGCAGGATAGTTCATTACCGAATCCGCTTCTTTATTAAAAATTTGCGAATCATATCTATGTGTGGCTAATCCCCACATCTCGTTAAAAAATATGAATTCATTATCTTTTTCTTCCCCAATTGAGGTTAAATATCCACTTGGAAGAATTTCTCCTAAATCTAATCTTATTGCATCTGCTCCATTTTCTTTTAGCTTCTTTATGGATTTTTTATGATATTCTTGAACATCTTTATTCATTTTATCAAGTTCTATCATATCCTTAAATCCATACCAAGTTCTATAATTATCACCATCTTTTGCAAACCAATTCTTATATGGTGAATTTTTATCGGAAACAGCGGATTTAAAAAGCTCTGAACAGTTTGACATATGATTAAATACACAATCATTTATCATATACATTCCATTCTTTTTAAGCTCTAAGGCTAAATTTTTAAAATCTTCCCAAGTTCCCAACATTGGATCAATTTCAAGAAGTTCACAAGGATCATAATGGTGATATGTCTTACTTGGATATATAGGAGTAATATATACAGTATCAAATCCCATAGATTTTATATACTGAATTCTCTCCATTATACCTTGTAAATTTCCACCATAAAAATACTCATTCCGATAAACTCCATCTGTATCAGGCTCCCAATCTGGCATTCTATCTTCCCAGTTTTTTACTTTTCTATTATTTACCTGATTGATTCCTTCTTTTCCAATACTAAATCTATCTGGCATAAGTTGATAAACTGTTCTTCCTAGCCATTTTGGAATAACTCTTAAAGTTTTATCTGGCACCTCCAGTTTAAAGCCCAATTCATTTGGATATAATCCTTTTTCTTTAACTAAATTTCTTCCTTTTACAATATACACCCTACTACCTTCTAGTTCATATCTAAAGACATAATAATAAGTTCCTGATAATTCAAAATCAAATTCTTTACTAGCAAATATACTGCACTTGTTCTCCTTTCCAACATAGTTTAACTTAATTTCCATAGCCAATTTATCTGCACGATAAAATTCAATATATAGATTTTCAACATACCCTGTATCTTGAATTTTGGCGACAAATTTTAGCCGTTTGTTGGTTGTTACTCTTCCTTTGTGATAGCATAAAAAACGAAAATATCTTTCATCTCTCATCTTGCATTCTTTCCTTTCCTAAAATTTAATTTTTAGTTACTGAAAAGCCATTTGGCATTTGATTTTAATTTACTATTTTTATTTCTTTTTGTCAATATTTCTGTAATTTGTTTTTCATAAAAAATTCATTATTTTTTCACATTTTCCTTGAAAAAACCATAGAATAAGTATATAAT
>USOM01000208.1 GCA_900556345.1 uncultured Clostridium sp.
TTATAACATAAATTTTTTTATTTTCAATACTTTTTTCGTTGGGACTGGTTCCTTTCACAAAAATTTCGGATTGGGGACGGTTCTTTTTCGGAAAAGGAACCGTCCCCAATCCGAAAAATTACTCACAATCCTTTAAGTCTTTTTTAATTTTTTCTTTATCCATATTTTGTCCAATGAAAACAAGCTTTGTAATTCTGTCTCCAACCTCGTCATCCCAATCGTTCATAATCTCTGGGTTTGCCTTAACCATTTGCTCTAATTCTTCTTTTGGTGCTGTTGCTAGCCAATATCCCGCTTCTGAAAGTGAAAGTTGTTTTCCTGCTTGTTCAAATAAATATGACATTTCATTATCATTTGAAAACCATACTAAACCTTTACATCTTATAACATTTCTTGGTAGATTTTTAGCAAATTCATCAAATTTGTTTTCTCTTAGTGGTTTTCTTGAGGTATATACAAATGTTGATATTCCATATTCTTCTGCTTCTCCCTCATCATTATGTTCGTGATGATGGTGGTGATGTTCGTGTCCATGATGTTCTTCTTCGTGTTCATGCTCATGTTCATGGTCCTCATGATGATGATCATGATGTTCTTCGTGCTCGTCCATATTCTCATTGTTATCTCTTTCAAGCTCTTTTATCCATCCTGCTGAACTTGCAACTTTTTCGAAGTCGAAACTCTTTGTATCTAGAATTTCTTTAAAATCAACTTTACCAAAGTTCGTTTCTATAATTTTTGCAGTTGGTTGAAGCTCTCTTATTATTGCTTTAACTCTTTTTAATTGTTCTGGCTCTATTTCATCAACTTTATTTAAGATGATTGTATTACAAAATTCGATTTGTTGGATTAATAGATTTTCTATATCTTCTTCCTCGATATCATCTTTTACTAAATAATCCCCACATCCAAATTCTGTTGCTAGTCTTAAAACATCAACAACTGTAACTACATTATCTAATCTACATAGTTTTGGCAAACCATATTGAATAGTTGAATCTTCTAATGCCATAATTGTTTGTGCAATTGGCATTGGTTCACATATTCCACTTGCTTCTATTAAAATATAATCAAATTTTCTTGTTTTTAAGATATCTACTATTTGATTCATTAAGTCTTCTTTTAATGTACAACATATACATCCATTTGATAGTGGTACTACATTTCCTTTGTCTTCTTCTTTGATGAATCCTCCATCTTTTATTAATTTTTCGTCTATATTTACCTCACCAATATCATTTACTATTACTGCTACTTTGTAGCCTTCTTGATTGTTTAATACATAATTTAGAAGTGTTGTTTTTCCTGCTCCTAAATATCCTGTTAATACTGTAATTGGTACTATTTTATGTTCCATTTTTTTGCGTCCTTTCTTTTATTTTTCTTCATACACTACTCTTCCACCAACAATAGTGTACACAACTTTTCCCTTCATTTTTTCATCTATAAAAGGTGAATTCTTAGCTTTAGAAACTATCATATCTTTTGTATAAACATATTCTTTATTTGGATCAAATATTGTTAAATCTGCATCAAAACCAACTTCAATTGCTCCTTTTGTATTTAATCCTAATAATTTTGCTGGATTATATGATGTTACTCTAACTAAGTCATCATAATTTAGGGCTCCAGTGTCTATTAAATTCATAATTTCACAAGATAATGCTGTTTCAAATCCTATAATTCCGTTTGGGCTATCAGCTAAACTCTTTGCTTTCTCTTCCTCTGAATGTGGTGCATGGTCTGTTATTATGCAATCTATTGTTCCTTCTTTTAATCCTTCTATAATAGCTAATCTATCTTTTTCTTCTCTTAAAGGAGGGTTCATTTTTGCGTTTGTTCCTTTTCTTAGAACCTCATCTACTGTTAATGAGAAATAATGTGGACAAGTTTCACAAGTTATTTTTACTCCTCTTTTTTTAGCATCTCTTATCATATTTTTTGATGTTTTTGTGCTAATATGACAGATGTGTGCGTGTATATCATTTGTTTCAGCAATTATTGCATCACGAGCTGCCATTATTTCCTCTGCCTCTGGTAAAACTCCTTCTACTCCTAATTTTTCAGCAATTTCGCCTGCATTTATCG
Organism: uncultured Clostridium sp.; assembly: GCA_900556345.1. Classification (GTDB taxonomy): domain Bacteria; phylum Bacillota; class Clostridia; order TANB77; family CAG-508; genus CAG-269. The sequence continues at coordinate 2,089 of USOM01000208.1, forward strand.
CACCTTTGGCAACAGATTTTTCCTCACAATGTGCTGATGTAAATGAACCAACCTCATTTGCTTTTATCATCCCTTCTCTCATTACTTTTGAGTTTACAACTGGAATTCCATCATCTGAAAATGCGATTGCTCCCGCTTCTTTCATTGCCTTAAAATCAACTAATTCTTCACCTTTTTCACCTTTTGTTATTGATGAAAATGGAAGCACATTACATAAGTTTACTGCTTTTGCCTTTTCTATAATCATTTTTAATGTTTCTACATTATCTGGTACTGGTTTTGTATTTGGCATTGGACAAATTGTTGTAAATCCTCCTGCTACCGCACTTTTTGAACCTGTTTCTATTGTTTCTTTATACTCAAACCCAGGTTCTCTTAGGTGACAGTGCATATCTATCATTCCAGGAATTATTATGTAATTTGTACAATCAATTTCTCGGTCTACTGATTCTTCTATTT
>USOM01000209.1 GCA_900556345.1 uncultured Clostridium sp.
TTAAAATAAATGATGATGGAAGTTTAAAATATAATAATAAAACAAAAGAAGAAGGCTCAACAATAAATCAATTTTCACTAGATGAATATCAAAACAATCTAAGAGTTGCCTTATCAGGAAATGAAGGCTCAAGGATTGTAATATTTGATGAAAATTTAAAAAAGATTGGAAGCACAGAATATTTGTCAAAAGGCGAGAGAATGTATTCAACAAGATTTTTAGGAAATAAAGCATATATGGTCACATATAAAAATACAGACCCATTATATGCAATAGATCTATCTATACCAACTTCTCCAAAAGTATTAGGAGAACTAAAAATACCAGGATATAGTACATATTTACATCCTTATGACGAAAATCATTTAATTGGTATTGGAATGGAAACAAAGGAAAAAGTATATAGAGATTCATTTGGAAAAGTTAAAAGAACAACAGCAATAATTACAGGAATGAAAATGGCTTTATTTGATGTAAGTGATATAAATAATCCTATTCAAATTTCAAAAACTGTAATAGGAGACAGTAGAACAACTTCTGCAATATTAACAAATCATAAGGCATTATTATTCTCAAAAGAAAAAGGATTACTTGCAATACCTGTAAATAAATATGAATCTGATTTTGAAATAAATGTAAATAATGAAGATAATATAAGTGATATGGAAAGTATCTACACAAAATATAATAAAACATATACAGCAGAAGGATATTTTGTTTATAATATTAACTTAACAGATGGATTCAAATTAAAGGGAATTATTGAACACGAAAAAAATACAAGTATAGGATATTCTTATGGAGAAAGCAAACTTTTAAGAGGCCTTTGGATAAATGATAATTTATTTACTGTATCTGAAGATATGATAAAAGTAAATAAACTTGATGATTTAAGTTTAATTTCAGAATTAAAATATAAAAATAGGTAAATATAGAAAAAATTTAATAATTATGTTTTTTAATTAAAATTAGAAAGGAATGAATATATTATGAATGAAGAAAATATAGAAGTAAAAAATAAAAGTGCAATGGCAGTAGCAAGTTTGCCATTAGGAATAATATCAATAATATTAAATTTATTTTGGTATATTAGCCTTCCTACAGGAATTCTTGCAATTATATTTGGAACTAAAACTATAAAAAGATTTGGAAGCAAAATAGGAAAAGCAGGATTAGTTACAGGAATTGTGGGAGTATCATTATGTGTATTTGCATATATAAGTGCAATTATTTTAATTCTAATTTATGAATATATGTAAATAAATAGTTGTTTAAGAGATAGATTTTTTCGTAAAAATGAGAAAAATAGCCTAAAAATTAGGAAATAAAAAAAATAATAAAAAACTATTGACAAACAACTAAAAAATATGTTAGTATATAAACTGTTGTTGATGAAAGTCAAAAACAGTTGGAGAGGTGGTCGAGTTGGTTTATGGCACCAGTCTTGAAAATTGGCGTAGGTTTGTAGCCTACCGTGGGTTCGAATCCCACCCTCTCCGCCAAAAAAGAACGTAGAAAAATTGTCATAAACAATCTTCTACGGTTTTTTTATAATTTTATATATACAATTTGGAGAAATACCCAAGTGGTGAAGGGGACAGTTTGCTAAACTGTTAGGTCGAGTAATCGGCGCGAGGGTTCGAACCCCTCTTTCTCCGCCAAAAAAATAAGATTTGCATTAATTATGCAAATCTATTTTTAATTATACATAAAAAGTCTTAAAGCAAACTTAAAAACACTCATACCGTGAGAAACATTAAGCCTAGGGATTTCATAAATATTATCATTCCTACTAGCTTTTTTATAATCTTTTTTATTTGGTCCATATCTAAAAGCCATTTTATAATTACTTTCTTTTAAACAATCTTCTATATTATCATTATATTGGCCAAAAGGATAACAAAGAATATCATTATTAGGATAAAAATTATTAAAATCTTTTATATCTTGCATAAGAACATCTTTATTCTGATTAATTGCACCTTGATAATGTAAATTATAAGAGTGAGAATATATTTCGATATTAGGAGATTCATTTTTTAAATTTTCTAATATATCTTTTGTCATATATGTCTTTATATTGCCATTCCATTCATTTGTAGTTGAATTATCAATAAAAGAACCAACAACAAATACAGTAGCATTCATATTATATTCTTTTAAAAGTTTAAAGGCATATTCGTAATTTGATAAAAATCCATCATCGAAAGTTATAAGAACACTTTTATAAGGAAGATTTAAATTACCAATTTTCCAATTATAGAATTCGTCCATTGTTAATGTTTTATAATTATTATTTTTTAAATAATCTAAGTGTTCTTTGAAATTATCTGTTGTAATAGTCCAATCGGATTCTTCTGGATAATTTGCTTTTTCATCTTGTGTTGCAATGTTATGATAACACAAAACTGGAATTTTTGGATGCAGATGTTTTTTTGGTGATTTCAAGATATTTGGAAATAGATGATGAAGCATGTGGCATGGAACTTGTTAAGCATCTGGAGAATGATACGTTGATCGATACCGATGGAAGGGACAAACT
>USOM01000210.1 GCA_900556345.1 uncultured Clostridium sp.
GTTATATTTATTCTTCTTGTAAGAAGCTTGTCATTTATGATATTATCATATAATTTAGTAACTGCTTCCATTATTAATTTTGTTGATGATGTTTTATGATCCAAATTTATTGTTCCGTGTGCATGTTTTGGAACTCTTCTTCCATATTTATCTTCTGTTATTTCGCCTTTGTAAATCTTTCTTATTTTTTCATTTTTTAAGTTTTCTACATCGTATCCTATTGTTAATACTATTTGGTCTGTAACTAACTTTTTTTGTACTAAATCTAGCGCTAATAATTCCGTCATTTCCTTTACTATTAATTTTGTTTTTTCATAGTCATAGGGGCAATGCAAAACTTGACCAGAACTTATGCTATTGGTTTCTGGCTTGTATTCTTTTATTTCTTTTATAGTACATGGTTCATATCCCCAAGCATGATCTATTAATAATTCTGCATTTATTCCAAATAATTTATATAGTAAGTCTTCATTTTCTAACGATGTTCTTGCCACATCTCCCATTGTATATATTCCATATTTTGCTAGTCTTTTACTGTATCCTTTTCCTACTCTCCAGAAATCTGTTATTGGAGTATGTGCCCATAATAATTTTCTATATGTCGTTTCATCTATTCCTGCTATTCTTACTCCATTTTTGTCTGGTTTTACATGTTTAGCAACTATATCCATTGCTATTTTGCATAAATATAGATTAGTTCCTATTCCTGCTGTAGCCGTTATTCCTGTTGTTTCATATACATCTTGTATTACTTTTGTAACTAATTCTTTAGCACTCATTTTATATATTTTTAAGTATGGTGTTAAGTCACAAAATATTTCATCTATTGAATATACATATATATCTTCCTCTGAAAAATATTTTAAATATATGTTATATATTTTCGTGCTGTATTTCATATAAAATGCCATTCTTGGAGGTGCTATTATATAGTCTAGCTCCAATTTTGGATTTTTTATTAATTCTATTTCGTCATAAGATTTTCCTTCAAATTGCAATCCTCCTATTTTTCTTCTTCTTTCAAAATTTATTTGGTTTACTTTTTGTATTACTTCATATAATCTTACTCTTCCGTGGTATTCCGTATTTTTTTAGTGATGGACTTACTGCTAAACAAATGGTTTTTGATGTTCTTGTTTTATCTGCTACTACTAGATTTGTAGTATTTGGGTCTAAACCTCTTTCTCTACATTCTACAGATGCATAAAAGCTTTTTAAATCTATTGATACATATATTTTGTTCATAAGTCTCACCTCTTTTTCTGTTATAACATATCATATTTTTAGTATTTTGTCAAATGTTTGTTCGTTTGTGCTAACAATAAATGTGGAAACCATTTCTGGTTCCCACATTTATATCATATCTTTGTTTCCTTTTGCATTTTAAGCAATAACCGTGTTTTAATCTTATCAATAATTTCTGTAGTGCTTATGCCCTCTGTTCTAGGCTGTATAACACCTTTTATGTTATATGCCTCAAACAGTTCTTTTCTTGCATCCCTTATTGAATAATTGTCCTCGTGGATAAAAACATCTGGTCTTAGAGCTTCAAATACCGGAACAAACATATTCATCCACTCAAAAGATTGAGTGTTTTTAAACTCGAATGGAACCAATCTAAGCGGATCGTAATCAGCCATAACTACATAATCAGCAGATATGCAGTTAGCGATGGTTTCCATACGGATTTCTTGGTCAAGTACTGGCGGATCCTCCTTCTTAAGTGCCGCAGCTCGATCACTCTTTACTGCGACTACAAGGATATCTCCTTTTTTCTTTGCAGCAGCTAACATTCTCATATGACCTAGATGAAATAGGTCAAATGTTCCTGAAGCCATTACAATTTTCTTTCCATTTTTCCGCTCTTCTTCAAGGATATTTGCTAATTTTTTATAATCCATTCTAAAAATCATATCCTCTACCATAAACGTCTCTCCTTTCCCAAAAATCATTTTTATTTGCTTTTTGCTTATTAGCAAAAAATTAAAAACTAATCTACAATTACCTTTTTGGTTTCCAAATATTGTTTTAAATTATCCAAAACAGGTTTATTTAAATGAAATATATTTTCTGGCAAATTATCTATATCAAACCACTTTAGATTTGTAACTTCTCCATCTAAAAAATTGATTTCTCCTTTATATTCTGTACAAATAAATGCATGACTTAGAGAATATACTTCATCTTGTGACTTTTCATATTTATGATACATTTTTTCACCAGAAAAAATTCCCATAAGTTCCGGGTTTATTGGCTCTATATTTAATTCTTCCTTAATTTCTCTTCTTAATGTTTCTAAATATGTTTCTCCTAATTCCATTCCTCCCCCATGCAAAGCCCACATACCATTATCTGATCTTTTTTGTAGTAATACCTTATTATCTTTGTATATTACTAAAACTGCTACTGGTCTGTGCATAGGAATATGTCCTACTAAACTGCGTATATATTTTTCATTATCCATTTTCATTTTATTACCTCTTTTTTCTTTTTCAACTATTATAGCACATTTTCGACAATAAAAAAACACTTT
>USOM01000211.1 GCA_900556345.1 uncultured Clostridium sp.
GCGAAAAATTACCTGAAATAACATCTGATGAAAAATTAAAAATAATAAAAGAACATTTAAATCTACTAGTAAAAGAAAAAGGCGAAGATGTTGCAATAAAAGAATTTAGAAAACATTTGGCAGCTTATAGTAAAAATTTACCTAATTCTAGTAATTTTAGAGTTAGGGTAAATGCAATTGATAATAAAAAGGAGTTAGAAAATTCAATAGATGAATACTTTGCTCCATTTGTGTAGAGTTATTCTTGGAGCAGGAGATATCTAAGGGGGATGTTTATGAAAAGTAAAAATGCCAGAAAAGGAATGCAAATAATAATTGCATTAACAGTAATTATATTTTTAGTTTTAACAATGCTTACATTAAAGATGATACAAGTTCAAAAAGTAATGAAATAATACAACCTATTGATACTACTTCTAAAATGACTATTTCTGAATGTCTAATTAGAGATGGAGTTAGAATATCACTAAAAAGTGCACAAATATCTTTATTTATAATGTTAATTTTAACTATGATTTGGTTTATAGTTTGTAAAATAAAAAAAGAAATTTTAATAAAAGAAAGTCTTAGTATTATAGGTTTGGAATTGGGATTTTTTATAGTAATTAGTTATATATTATTTGTGGCAGGCTTTCCGATTGGGTAGAAGTTTAATACGAAAATATATTTAAAAGGAGGATAATATGTACAGAACAAAGAATTTAGGAGAACTAAGAATCGAAAACGTAGGAGAAACAGTAGAACTAGCTGGTTGGATACAAAAAATAAGAGATTTAGGTGGAATGGTATTTATAGACCTAAGAGATGAAGATGGGATAACACAAATAGTAATAAATGATGAAAATTTACAAGCACAAGCAAAAGAACTTGTAAAAGAAAGCTGTATTCATATAAAAGGAAAAGTTGTGGAAAGAACAAGCAAAAATCCAAAAATGCCAACAGGAGATATTGAGGTAATAGCAAGCAAAATAGAAGTTTTAGGAAAATGTAAAGCAGAATTACCATTTGAAATAAATTCGGAAGTTGAAGCAAGAGAGGATTTAAGACTTGAATATAGATTTTTAGATTTAAGAAACGAAAAATTACATAAAAATATTTTACTTCGCTCAAAAATATTAAAAGCATTTAGAGATAAAATGGATGAATTGGGATTTTTCGAAATTCAAACACCAATATTAGCAAATTCATCACCAGAAGGAGCAAGAGACTATTTAGTACCAAGTAGACTAAATCCAGGAGAATTTTATGCACTTCCACAAGCACCACAACAATTTAAGCAATTACTTATGGTATCTGGATTTAACAAATATTATCAAATAGCACCATGTTTCCGTGATGAAGACCCAAGAGCAGATAGGGCACCAGGCGAATTTTATCAATTAGATTTTGAAATGGCATTTAGTACTCAAGAAGATGTATTTAAAGTAATTGAAGATGTTGTACCATCTGTATTTAAGAAATTTACAGACTGGAAAGTAGATGAAGGTGAATTTATAAAAATACCATATAAAGAAGCTATGGAAAAATATGGAATTGATAAACCAGATTTAAGAAATCCACTAATAATTCAAGATGTAACATCCCTTTTTGAAAATACAGAATTTAACGCATTTAAAGACAAAACTATAAAAGTTATAATAGTGCCAGAAGGAGCAAATCAAGGAAGAAAATTCTTTGACAAAATGGGAGAATTTGCAGTTGAAGAATGTGGGGCTAAAGGTTTAGCTTGGACAAAATTAAATGCTGAAAGTGAACTAGAAGGTGGAATTGCAAAATTTATAACACCTGAAATTGTAGAAAATTTAAAAGAAAACTATGGTTTAAAAGAAAATGCAAGCATGTTCTTTATTGCAGATGAATTTAAAACAGCTCAAAAAATAGCAGGACTTGTTAGAATAGAACTTGGTAAACGTTTAGATTTAATAGAAAAAAATGTTTACAAATTCTGCTTTATAGTAGATTTCCCAATGTATGAATTATCTGATGAAGGAACAATCGACTTCTGCCATAATCCATTTTCAATGCCACAAGGTGGAATGGAAGCATTAGAAAATATGAATCCACTAGACATTTTAGCATATCAATATGACCTAGTATGTAATGGATACGAAATGGCATCTGGAGCAGTTAGAAATCATAATCCGGAAATAATGGTAAAAGCCTTTGAGATAGCAGGTTATACAGAGGAAGATGTAAAAACAAAATTTGGAGCTTTATATAATGCATTCCAATATGGAACTCCACCACATGCTGGTGCTGCACCTGGAATTGATAGAATGGTTATGCTTATTGAAGATTCAAGTAATATTAGAGAAGTTATTGCATTCCCTAAAAATAAGAGGGCTAGAGATTTACTTATGAGAGCACCTTCTAAGGTATCTGAGCAGCAACTTAAAGATGTTCATATTAAATTAGATTTAGAAGAAAAATAAATAAAAAAAGATTGAAGCTGAGAAAAATACTAGCTTCAATCTTTTTTGGTAAAAAGTGAGGATAAAAATTAACGAATTGATATATAATGTATTATAT
>USOM01000212.1 GCA_900556345.1 uncultured Clostridium sp.
CCCCTACGGGAATCGAACCCATGATTTGGCCTTGAGAGGGCCACGTCTTAACCGCTTGACCAAGGGGCCGTTAAAACTTTACCTTATATTTATATCATTTTTTGTGGATTTCGTCAACAGTTTTTGGAAATTTTTCGTATTGGGACCGTTTCTTTTTTCACTAGGACCGTTTCCTTTCGCAAAAAGAAACGGTCCCAATAGAAAAAGAAACGGTCCCAATAGAAAAAGAAACGGTCCCAATAGAAAAAGAAACGATCTCATTTCGAAAAATCACTCTTTTATCCTAAACAAAAACTTTACAATTCCCCTAAAAGCCTTTGGAACCTTTTTAACAACAATCGTCATTTTTATGTACCTCCTTCTTAACAAGCAAGCCATATAAAGCCTATTGCCACAACAGCAAGCCCAATTATAATTAACCATCCTGTTATTGGAAGTAATAAAACCATTAATATACCAATTCCTAATCCGATTAAACATACTCCACACGTTTTTTTCAAAAATCCTTTCATACAATTACCTCCAACTCTTTTAGTATTATTATATGTTTTTTGTAGATTATTGTTACCTTTTGACAAATTGAACCTTTCCTTATATAATTTATATTGTACTTAATATTTAATGAAAGGACTTAAATTTATGAAGAAAAATGATATAAATAAATTAATAGATACTTTAAGAAAAACATATCCTGATGCAAAATGTAGCTTAGATTTTACAACTCCATTTCAGCTAGTTGTGGCAGTATGTTTATCTGCTCAGTGTACTGATGAAAGAGTAAATTTAACAACTCCTGCCCTTTTTCAAAAATATAAAACTATTGAAGATTTTGCAAATTGTGATTTAGAAGAATTAGAAACTTTAATTCATCCTTGTGGATTTTACAAAAATAAAGCAAAAAACATAAAAAAATGTGCAAATCAAATTTTAGAAAACTTTGGCGGTGAGGTTCCTTCAAATATGGAGGATTTAATAACTTTAGCCGGTGTTGGTAGGAAAAGTGCTAATGTTATTATGCTTGAGGTTTTTGGGGAGGCTAAACGGAATTGCTGTTGATACACACTGCAAGCGAATTTCTAACAGAATTGGCTTATCTGATGAAAAGGACCCTTCAAAAATTGAACAAGATTTATTAAAACAAATTGACGAAAAAGATTATAAAGATGTTAATCACTTATTTATTTGGCATCGGAAGATATACTTGTAAAGCTCAAAAACCTTTATGTGAAAATTGCAGTGTGAAACATTTTTGTAAATACTTTCAAGAAAATTAGTTCTTCCTGCTAGTTGCCTAAACATTTCCCCAAAAATAGCCCATCCTCTTATATAAATAATCTAGAATTATGTATATTTATGTCTTTTTTACAAATACTATTTTTATGTTAGGAGGAAACATTAAATGATAGCTTGCACTGAAAACTGTAAATATCAAAAAAATGGAGAATGCACTTGTGAGCAAACTACTTCAAATAAGAAAAATTCTTCTAATTCAAATTGTGCATATTTTGAGCAAGAATAACATCTATTCTTGCTCATCTTTCTTATTTTGTAAGCATTTATTCATCAAACAATTTAATTTTTCCATCAAATCTGGTACATAATCCAAAATCTTATCAAAAGTATTATCGTGATCAACTGGCAAAAGTTTTACAACATTTGATTGTACAACTAAAAAAGCAATCGGATTTATAGAAACCCCGTGCACCTGCTCCACCTCCAAATGGTAATCTATATTGAATTTGCTCATCTTTATCTTTTTTATTATATTCATCTATTGTTTCGCCCTTAAACTCACTTCCCCCTGCCGCAAACCCAAATGATACTTTTGAAATTGGTATTATAACCGTATTATTCGATGCCTGTATTGGCTCTCCGATTATTGTATTTACATCTACCATATCTTTTATACTATTCATAGCTGTTAGCATTAGGCCTTCTATTGGATGTTCTGACATACTATTCCTCCTTTCAAATTGCATTAATAATATGTATCAATTTAAAACTAATTATACAGTTTAAATCAATATTCAATAAATTTCTATTTTGATATAATGGTATAATTTTCCAATTGATTTGATTTTCTTTTCCATCTCCTATTGCTAAAATCTTTTTTTCTGAGAGCACCCCCATTATTATTGCAATTATGCTTGATATTGCCCCAACTATGATTGCATTTTGTGCAGTATCCTCTGTTCCTAAAGCCATTTTTAAATTTATCTTTTGGATTTTTATATTCATTTTCCTTAATTTTGATATTTGCTTCATATCAAAATTATTTTTATCTTTTTCGATTTTTCTCTTTAGTTTTTCTATGTTTTTTCTAATTACTCTTTTTTCCATTTTGTATTTTGTTATATCTAATTTGAAATAATTGATTTTCTCAAATATATATAATTTAATTGTTATTTTATACTTTTTATTTATATTTCTTTCTTTCTTTTTTGGAATTTCTAATCTTATATTTTCTATATGTTTTTGTATGGTCG
>USOM01000213.1 GCA_900556345.1 uncultured Clostridium sp.
GTTCTTTTTCCGAAATGTTCCAAAAAGACCCGGTCCAAATGGAACATTTCGGAAAAAGAACCGTCCCCAATCAGAAAAAAGAAAGGAAAAATAAAAATGAAAAAACAAATACCAATATTTTTTACAATAGATGACGGATATGCACCATATGTTGCTTGTGCAATTACATCTATAATTCAAAACAGTTCAAGAGAGTATGATTACAAAATATATATTTTACATGATGGATTAAATGAAGAAAATTTAACAAAATTATCAAAATTAAGATGTGAAGGTTTTGATATAATCTTTAAGGAAATGAAAGATGGAATGGAACTAATTACAGATAGAGTAGAAAACAGATTAAGATGTGACTATTTTACTTTAACAATTTACTTTAGATTATTTATTGCAGATTTATTCCCAGAATATGATAAAGGAGTATACATAGACAGTGATGTTGTTGTACCTGGTGACATTTCAGAATTATATAATCATCAATTAGGAGACAATTTTATAGGTGCCTCAACAGATAATTCAATTCAAGGCATTCCGGAACTTACACATTATGTAGAGGAAGCAGTTGGTGTAAAAAGACTTGAATATATAAATTCAGGTGTACTTGTAATGAATTTGAAAAAAATGAGAGAAACAGAATTTAGTAAGAAATTTTTAACATTACTAAGTACATATCATTTTGATTCAGTAGCCCCTGACCAAGATTACTTAAATGCAATGTGTAATGGGAAGATATTATATTTGAACGAAGAGTGGGACGCAATGCCTGCTGAGGGAAAAGAAGAACTAAAAAATCCGAAACTTATTCATTACAATTTATTCCAAAAGCCTTGGTGTTATGATAATGTTCAATATGAAGATGTTTTTTGGGAATATGCTAAAAAAACAGAGTATTATGAAGATATATTAGAGTTTAAAAAGAATTATTCAGATGAAAAAAAGAAATCTGATCAGGAATGTTTGGGAACGTTAGTTAGTAAGGGAACTATTATACCTGAAAAAGAAGTTACTTTTAGAAAAATGTTTGAACAAGGGAAAAGCATAAGGGCATAATTTTGTATTGGGACCGGTTCTTTTTGGAAAATGTCCCAAAAAGAACCGGTCCCAATGGGACATTTTTCGTGAAAAGAACCGCCCCTAATACAAAATTTTTTTTTGCGAAAAGAAACGGTCCTTTCACGAAATTTATCTCAAAAGTACAAACCAATTTCCAACAATAAGTTTTTCCATAGAGAAAAATCCTATTTTATCAATGCCATCTTTAGCAACTAAATTAGTTTCAGAAACAATATCACCATTTAAACGAAATTCAAGTTTACCAATGATTTCGCCTTGTGAAATAGGGGCAGAGATATTATCTGAAATAACAATATTTTGTTCAATATTAATATCATTTCCTTTAGCAATCAAAGTTCCGCAATCATTTTCAGGAATAACCTCAACAGTTGGTAAAACACCTTTATCAACTTTTATAGATTTTATAGGTTCATTTTTCTTAGCAAGTTCTTTATATTCAAAATTTGTAAAACCATAATCTAATAGGCTTGAGGCATTACTAAATCTGACTTTAGAAGATGGAGCTTTCATTACAACAGCAATTAGGCTCATATTATCACGTGTTGCAGAAGCGGATAAGTTGTAGAGTGCAAGGGAGGTTGAACCAGTTTTTAAGCCAGTACATCCATTGTAATTTCGAACTAGTTTGTTTGTATTTACTAAGCTTGATTTACCATCACGAAGAGTGTCCATATAAATGGTTGTGTATTTGGTGATTTCTGGATAATTATTTAGCAAAGCCCTAGAGAGTAAAGCTATATCATAGCTTGAGGTGTAATGGTCATCTTCATCTATTCCGTGACAGTTTTTGAAATTTGTATCATTCATACCAAGAGTTTTTGCTTTTTCATTCATCATATTTACAAAATTTTCTTCTGTTCCTCCTAAATATTCTGCCATAGCTGTTACACAATCATTTGCTGAAACTATACAGATGGCTTTTAACATTTCATCTACTGTTAATTCTTCTGTTGTAGTAAGCCAAATTTGTGAGCCACCCATAGATTCGGCATTAGCGGAGCAAGGAATTTTTGTGTCATAAGATATTTTGCCAAGAGATATGGCATCCATTATTAAATAAATACTCATAAGTTTAGTAACACTTGCAGGTCTTAGTTTTTCGTGTGAATTATATGAATATAAAATTTGACCAGTTTTTTGTTCTATTAATATACATGAGCCACAATCAAGATTTAATGGATTTGATGTATCATCAGTGCCATTTGAAGATATTGTACTAGAGGTTTCAAGTGAAAAATTTAAGGGAGAGCTCCAAGTGTATGAATCTGAATATGCATATATTGGAGAAGAGAAACATAACAAAACATTAAAAGCCAAAGATGCAACAAATAATTTTATAGAAAAAGATGAGATTTTTTTCATAATTTTACCAATCCTTTCAAAATTTTGTCCGTCCATTTTAGAAG
>USOM01000214.1 GCA_900556345.1 uncultured Clostridium sp.
ATATGATAATGAATTTGAACATTGTGAATTTAATAATATTATTTTGCAAAGTATAACTATAGAAAAAGTTACATTTAGAAATGTAAAATTTATTCAGTGTAACTTTTCAAATACAGTATTTAATGAATGTACTTTTATTAAATGTGAATTTTATAACTGCAAAATTACAGGATGCAATTTTATAGAAAATGTTTTATATAATGTTACATTCCAAGATGTAAATGCAAGTTATGCAAGTTTATCAATGTCTAGTATAGATAAATGTTTATTTAAAGATACATTGTTAAAAAATGGTTATTTTCAGGAGAACAAAACAAAAAGTATATATTTCAATAATGTGGATTTGATGCAAGCACAATTTTTAAAAACAAGCTTAAATAAAATTGATTTGTCAAGTTGCAAAATAGAGGGGATTGCAATTTCGATAGAAGATATAAAAGGAGCAATAATAGAACCTTTTCAGGCAGTTGATTTAATGTATTTGATAGGAGTGAAAGTGAAATAAAAGAATCCCGCCTAAGCACTACAGTGCATAGGCGGGATTAGTATATAGTTACATTACAATATTATATTTTCCTTTGGGTTCCTCATAAATTAAGCCTTTAGTTAACAAAAGCTCTATTATTTCTGATGATTTTTCTGTTTCAATGTCTTTTTGTCCAAGTCTGACCAAAGAATATGTTCGCCAGATGATATTGACATTATATATGTCATCATCATCTGGAGAGTATTGAATAGCTTCTCCGGATAATACTCTTATTACTTCTGTTAGTGCGGTTGCTTCTTCGTAATTACATTTACGTCTGATTGCTTCAACGCTAAAAGAATCATTTTTAAAAATATTATTCAGAATATGAAGATACTTTGGCATTGTGAAAAGTTCTCGGATTCGTTTAGTTTCTGATGATTGTTTAGCAAGAGCTTTTTCCTCCAATGTTTCAGAGGTTTTTTCTGTAGTTTTTTCCATTGATATTGAGTCTTCGATATCTAATTGGTCTGATTCCATTTCTGTGGTTTCAGGAATTAATTCTACGTTTTCATCAACAGTTTTATCTTCTGCTATGCAAAAGTATACATAGCTATTCCTGAATTTTTTTCTTTCAATGAGATTTCTTTTTACCAAACTTGGAAGTATTATTCTTAACTTGGATTTTATGTAATCTGTAGCAATTGATAAGCTATTTATGGAAAATTCTTCTCCTCTGTGATTTTCCATAAATCTTAAGATTTCTCTTTGATCGTCTCCTAAGCCTTTTCTGTTTGGCTTTCCATTAGTGCTGATTGGAAGATTTTCGGATTCTACATTTTCTCCTTCAGTCTGTTTAGTAATTTTTCCAACTTGAAATTCTACATCTTCAAGAAAGTTCATTTCCAAAGCGTCTTTAAAAATTTCAACAGCCATTTTTGAGCTTCCTATTTCCTCAAGGATTAGTGAATCTTTAGGAATTTCTTGAAACCGAATTCCCAGTTTTTCAGTAGTTCTTTCAAGAAAATACTTTTTGGCATCTTTTCCTTTCAAAGTAATTGTTATAACATCGTTTTCCTTCATAATGTTTTCTCCTTTTGTTATTGTTATTTTTGTGTGTAACTAGTATACTATCCTCCTTCCGTTGATTTAATTATGACAACGATTAAATTATGTAATCTTATTAAGTATACCACATTAATAGCAATTTTTCAATATGTTTGTATTTGCTGAAAAATTAGAAATGTTAATGGAATTCATTCTAATGAAGGAATAAAAGTACAGTAGGTTGTATATTGAGAAGTGAAAAGACAGATTTTATTGCGTGGGATTAAAATTTGTGATATAAAAGAAATTAATTTTAAAAATGAATAACTATGAAAAAATATGCAAATTATTGAAATGTTAAGTTTGGTTGACAAATTTATAACTCTTGTTGATAGAATATTTTGTATAAAAGTTGTATAATGGATTTAAGAATATTTTAGAGGAGATGGTACAAATGAAATTTAATGAAAAATTATTAGAATTAAGAAAACAAAAAGGATGGTCACAAGAGGAAGTCGGAGAAAAAATTAACGTTTCTAGACAAACTATATCCAAATATGAAAGTGGATTATCAACACCAGAAATGGACAAATTAATTGAATTAGCTAAAGTATTTGAAATATCAATTGATGAGTTAGTAGGTGAAGAAAAAAATACTATAATACCAGAGGAAAAAAACAAAAATAAAAATGTGAGAAAAATAATAATTAAGTTGTTGATTACAATTTTAGTATTGTATATAATACTATTTGCATATAAATGCATTAGATTAACATATTTTTATTTGCGTGCAAATAGCTTTAATGAAAAAAACTATATTATGGTTCAAAATTTTGAAGATGAAAACGGAAATTTAAGTACTTCGCAAGTAACCAAAAAAGTAGGAGATAGTATTTTATTTGAAACAATATCTTATGGCGATGAAAAACCTAGCTATATAGAATATGTTAAATTAAAAGATAAGAC
>USOM01000215.1 GCA_900556345.1 uncultured Clostridium sp.
TATATTCACTTTCAATATTTCTTCTTGTTCTTCCACAATTTGTTCTTACTAAACTTTTTTCACTAAATTCGGCTATAACATCAACAAAATTGTTTGCATTTTCTTTTATTTGCTCATTAATTACTTCTATGTTGTTATTTATAGCTTCGAATTTTTTTTGTATTGTCTCAGAATTTTCATCTATATTTTGAAATAAATCTTCTCTCTCTGTTTGGTACTTTGCCATTTTTTTGCTTAATATTTCTTGTCTTTTTTGCACTTCTCTTATTTTGTTTGCTGTTAAGTCATATTCTTGCATTATATTATCTTCTTCATCTGTTATATCTCTATATTTTTCAAAATACTCAACAAGCTCACAATAATCTTTGAAATTTGTTTTTATGTTATTTTTCATATTGTAGCCAAACATTTGATTAAAATATCTTTCAAGTACTATTGCATTCCTTTCATACATACAATTATCCCTCCAAAAATTCCTTAATGTTACTAAACATTAAAATCTATGTCTTCTTCTGTCTATTGCGTAACTACTTCCCATAACTGCCTTAACTGCGTGTTTTACTTGTGCGGCTGTATCTCCAATTTCTAGTATATTTGCAAATCTTCCTTTGTCAACAACTACTACTGCTATAGATATTGATGTTAATGGAAATTTTTCTATTATTCCTTTTCTATTAGCAACTTCTATATATCCATCTTCTTGGTCTTTTTCGTTATAAAACCTTGTTACTCCATTATCAAAATTGTATATTATTGCTTGGCAAAGTTTTTCTACATCTTTACAAGGTATTATTGCAATAAAATCATCTCCACCAATATGCCCTACAAACCCATTACCATAATTATGTACAGCATTTACAATTATATTCGCTGTATATTCTATTATTTGATCTCCTTTTAAAAATCCATATACATCATTATATGCTTTGAAGTTGTCTAGGTCTAAATATAATATTGAAAATTCGTCATTTTTTAGAAGATGTTTTTTTAATTCTGAGTTTATTTGTACATTTCCTGGAAGTCCAGTTAATGGACTCATTCTTCTATTTATTGTAAGTAATCTCATTAAATTTTTTACAGTATAGTATAAATATCCTGCATCTACTGGTTTTCTTATAAAATATTCTATTGATTCATTTAGAATTTTCATTCTATGTTCTCTTTCACCATTAGATGATACAACTATAACTGGTGTAATTGTGTTATCTTCGTCTTTTCTTATTTTTTTACAAACATCTATTACATTCATTTTTATTGCATCTTCATTTATAACTATTAATGATGGTATATTTTTTAATGCTATATCGATTTTCTCTGATTTTACACTTATAAATTTATATTCTTTATCTTCTCTAAATAATTCTCTAAATACTGCTATAGAAGATTCATCATCATCTATTATATATACTTCATTTATCATTTTTTTACTCCTTAACGTATTCTACTGTTGTTGTTTCTGATAACCCATTTTTATTATATACTGTTACTGTTAAATTGTTTTTTCCAGCTTGAAGCTCTAGGTCTTTTGTATATTCTTTATCACTTACTTCTTCTGTTTGCATTTCTTGTGAGTTAAATGTGTATTCTATTTTTGAAAGTCCTTCATCATCTGATGCTATTATTCTGAATACTTTTCCATTTGTTTTTACATCTATTTTTGGTTTGTTATCTCCTATTATTTTTTGAGATTTTTTTGTTTGATTTCCGTTAACATCTACAGCTATAATATTTAATGTATGTGTTCCTTCTAAAACATCAATCATCGGTTCAGTTTTTGTATTATTTATTGTTCCTTTCATTGCATTTGCTTCATCTTCATCCCAATAGTACATTACATAGTCTATATTATTTTTGCTTTCTATTGTTGCTTTTATTTTTCCATCAACCTGCTCTAAAGTAATACTTGGCTTATCTTCTACCTCAAATGTATTTTCATATGATGAAGAAATTCCATTTATATCTTTTGCAATTATTGTTAATTTTGAGCTTCCTATAGGTAATTCTACTTCTTGCTTAAATTCCATTTTGTTGTCACAATTGACTTCTGTTGCTTGTCCATCATTTATGCTATATGTTAAACTTACAATTCCTTTATCATGTGTTACTACTATATTTATTGTTGATGCATTTACTCTTTCTGTTGTTATTACTGGTTTTGTACTTCCCTCTGAGACTATGCTTTTATCTAATCCACTAGTTAATCCTCTATAATATGAATATGCACCTGTTGATGTTAATCCTATTCCAAATATAATTAAAATTACTGAAAATACTATGAGAATAGAATGTATAGCTGATTTTGGCTTTTTGTTTTTTGTGTTTTCTACTGATAATATTTGATTCATTTATTTACCTTCCTTCTCTTTTAAATCTTTTTAGATTATAACATAACCCATTTTTATTGTAAACGTTTTTTTCTAAAAACCAATTAAAAAAGACGAGGAAAATTTAACCTTTCCCTCGTTTACAATATATTAT
>USOM01000216.1 GCA_900556345.1 uncultured Clostridium sp.
TTAATAATTATATGTCAATATAAGCCCAAAATTAAAAACGGTTTTATGTTAAGCTTGCCAAAATGGTAAAAATGTAGTAAAATATAAAAATGTAAAAAAGAAGAGGTGAAATAAATGTCAAAACCAGTAGTAGCAATAATAGGAAGGCCAAATGTTGGAAAATCAACATTTTTTAATTATATAGTAGGAAGTAGAATATCAATAGTAGAAGATACTCCAGGAGTTACAAGAGACAGAATATATGGAGAAAGTAACTGGAGAGGAAGAAACTTTACATTAATAGATACAGGAGGAATTGAACCTGAAAAAAATGATGTAATATTAACTCAAATGAGACTTCAAGCAAATATTGCAATAGATATAGCAGATGTAATAATATTTGTAACAGATGTACGTCAAGGTGTTACCGCAGCAGATGAAGAAATTGCATTAATGCTTAAAAAATCTAAAAAGCCAATAATATTAGTTTGTAATAAAGCTGATAGTTTTCAAAAATTTCAATCAGATATATATGAATTTTACAATTTAGGAATAGGTGATCCAATGCCAGTATCTGCAAGTAATGCACAAGGGATTGGTGATGTATTAGATAAAGTTTATGATAATCTTCCAAAAAAAGCAGATAACGATGAAGATAGTGAAAGAATAAAAGTAGCTGTAATTGGAAAACCTAATGTTGGAAAATCATCATTAATAAATAAAATTTTAGGTGAAAACAGAAATATAGTAAGTAATATTGCAGGTACAACGCGTGATGCAATAGATTCGTATTTTGAGAATGAACACGGAAAATATACATTTATTGATACAGCAGGAATTAGAAGAAAAAGCAAAGTTACAGAAAGAATTGAAAAATACAGTGTACTTAGGTCTTTATTTGCAATAGAAAGAGCCGATGTATGTTTAATGTTAATAGATGCAAATGAAGGGGTAACAGAACAAGATGCAAAAATTGCAGGAGAAGCACACGAAGCTGGAAAAGGTATAATAATTGTTGTAAATAAATGGGATGAATATGAAAAAGATACAGGAACATTAGAAAAATACAGAAAAGCAATATATGAAAAATTATCATATTTATCGTATGCACCTGTAATGTTTATTTCTGCAAAAACTGGTCAAAGAGTCGACAAATTATTTGGAATGATAAATGATGTAGCCGAGCAAAATGCGAAGAGAGTTACAACAAGTCAATTAAATCAAGTTATAAATGAAGCAATTGCAATTGTTCAACCACCATCAGATAAAGGAAAAAAACTTAAAATTTTCTATGGCACACAAGCTTCAACAAAGCCACCAACATTTGTTATATTTGTTAATTCAAAGGATTTATTCCATTTTTCTTATGAGAGATATTTGGTAAATCAAATAAGAAAAGAATTTGGATTAGAGGGAACACCTATTAGAATTATTGTAAGAGAAAAATTAGATAAAGATATGATGTAAAGGATAAGAATATGCTTGAAAATGAAGTGAATAATGAAATTAGAAAAAGAGACGATGCTAAATATTTAAAAAGAGACAAAGCCAACAATATTGTTTTAACACAAGGACAATATGATTTAGTAACAAACGATGTTGGACAATATGCTTCTGCTTATGCTTGGATAACATTAAAAAATACACAATCTCAATGTTTAGTGAAAAATTTTGTGTATAATAGCACAATGGGAGCTTATGATGAATTTATAAAGAGAAATGGAAAAGATGGCATTGAAATTTGTAAATACAATAATTTAATTGTTCCATATATAGGTTCTGAAATATTTGGCATAGATACTGTAAAATACTTTTTTGCCAAATTTGCTAAAGGAAAACAAAAAATTCCGACTAATCCAAAAATAGAATATTTAATAACATTAGATGAAAAGGCAAATGGAGAAGAAGTTTGGGAAGGATTTAACATATTAACTAAAGATACAGTTATATTCTCGAAAAGGCTAAATGAAATTAAGAAATTTTTAGAACTTAGGCAAATTCCAAGCCATAGAGTTCAAGAAATATTAGATGAATTTGTAAGACAAGAAATATTTAAAAAATCAGTTAATTATACAGATAACCATAATGCAAATTGGTCATTAGGAATAGACGGAAAAAAAGTAAGATTATTTCCTGCGTATGATTTTGACTTTTGTAGTGGCATCAGAAATACCAAAAGAATAGAAACTTTGTGTGATAATGGTCTTATGAATTTGAATTCGCTTATTAAGCAATACATGGATTTACCTTGGATGAAAGAATATTTAGCTGAAGTAATTCGAAATTATGATATGAATGTTGTATTTGAAAAAGTAAGAGAAAAGACCTTATTAGATATTCCAAGCAATATAAAAGAATACTTTGAAAATACATATAGCAAAAAGAAGAAAGAAATTGAAACAATTTATAGTGAAATTTTTGAGGAGAAAAAACAAGGAGATGACGAAATATGCATCTAATGTTAAAATGGAGAAGCAAAAGAAATAATGT
>USOM01000217.1 GCA_900556345.1 uncultured Clostridium sp.
AAGATATAGTTATAGTAGACAATTTTTCAAATAGTAATCAAAAAGCATTAGATGCAATAACAGAATTAACAGGAAAGGATTTTAAATTCTATGAAATAGACTATATGGATAGAGAAAAATTAGAAAAAGTTTTTGAGAAAAATGAAATAGAAGCGGTTATAAATTTTGCAGGATTTAAAGCTGTTGGAGAATCTGTAAGAGAGCCATTAAAATATTATTATGATAATGTATCAGGAGCAATAATATTACTTCAAACAATGGCAAAATATGGAGTAAAAGAATTTGTATTTAGTTCATCAGCTACAATATATGGAGAACAAAGTGAGCCAAGATATGTAGAAACAATGGAAAGAAAAGCAGCTTCAAGCCCTTATGGAACTACAAAAATAATGATAGAAAAAATATTAGAAGATTTATATGCTGCAGATAATAGTTGGAAAATATCAATACTTAGATATTTTAACCCAGTTGGCGCACACGAATCTGGATTACTTGGAGAAAATCCAAATGGAATACCAAATAATTTAATGCCTTATGTTCAAAAAGTAGCAGTTGGAGAATTAAAAGAATTAACAATATTTGGAAATGATTACAACACAAAAGATGGAACTTGTGAAAGAGATTTCTTACACGTTGTAGATTTAGCTATTGGACATATAAAAGCTTTAGAAAAGTTAGATACAGTTCAAAATGGAATTTATTACTATAATTTAGGAACAGGAAAACCAGTAAGTGTATTAGAACTAGTAAATGCATTTATGAAGGTCAATAATGTAGAAATACCATTCAAATTTGGACCAAGAAGAGCTGGAGATTTAGCAGCTTTTTGCGCTGACCCAACTAAAGCTGAAACAGAATTAGGCTGGAAAGCTCAAAGAACGATTGAAGATATGTGTAGAGATTCTTGGAATTATATACAAAAAAACAAATAATTTTTACTGAAAAAAGGATGCGAAAAATGAATAAAAAAATAAATATATTAAGAGCAATATTAATTATATTACTTTTAATAATGTTTGGAACAATATTTAATTTTTCAAATCAAAATGGTGATAAATCTGGAAGCTTAAGTAGAGAAGTTACCGAGAAAGTAACCCAGAATATAAATTCAATACAAAAATTAGAAAAAAGTGAGAAAGAAAAGGTTCTAAATAAAATTGAACATCATATAAGAAAGTTGGCTCATTTCTCACTTTATTTCACGGTTGGAATTTTAACAATGAGCCTTATGAGTACATTTGATTTGAAGAATATAAAAAGAGCAGGAATAAGCTTAGGAATAAGTGCTTTATATGCAGCAACAGATGAATTTCACCAAGCATTTATTCCAGATAGGACATCGTCAGTTTTTGATGTTTTGATTGATTCTAGTGGGGCTTTAACAGGAATTATTTTAACATTTTTAGTTATTCGTTTAGCTAAAAAAATACTAAAGAAAAGTTAAAAATATTATTTGATATTGAAAATTTTATGTAAATTAAGATGATTGTGAAAAAATTGTTGTGATGTGTCGAATTTTGTGCTATAATAAAAAAAGACAATTTTGTGATTAGAAAATTTATTGGGGGTAAATTTTGATGGAAATTAAAAATGTGCAATTTATAAATGCAATAACAGTTAATTCAGATGTTCAAATGTGCAGTGATAGTGTACATATTCAACCTATTATGCCAGAAACAAAAACTTTGGCGTTAGAAGTTTATAATCCAAAAAGTAAAATATCAAAAAAAATAAATTTGATTCTTAAAAGAATTGTTGATATAATAGGGGCGATTGTTGGAATCATATTTTTAGTTCCAATTACAATAGTAATATTTATAGCTAATATAATTTCGGGAGATTTTGGACCATTATTTTATTCGCACGAGAGAATAGGAAAAAATGGAAAACATTTCAAGATGTATAAATTTAGAAGTATGTGTGTAGATTCTGCTGAAAGATTAAAGAAATTGTTAGAAGAAGATGAAGAAGCACGAAAAGAATGGGAAGAAAACCAAAAGCTAGATAATGACCCAAGAATAACAAAAATTGGTAGGTTTATAAGAAAGACAAGTTTAGATGAATTTCCTCAATTTATAAATGTGCTAAAAGGGGAAATGAGCTTAGTTGGACCTAGAGCTGTTGTTGATGGAGAAATTGAAAAATTTGGCGTATTAAAAGAAAAAGTACTTTCTGTTAAACCGGGTATTACTGGTTATTGGGCAGCAAATGGCAGAAGCGAAACTAATTACGATGAGAGAGTTGCTATGGAAGCTACATATGTTAATAATTTTTCTGTAAAGGAAGATATTAAAATTTTGTTTAAGACTGTGGAGTCTGTTGTTAAGATGAAGGGTGCGAAATAGAGCCAATAAAATAGGTGGTATAAAAAATGAAAAATGAAGTAAAACAACATAAATATGCTGAAATGATGACAAAATTAAAAAGAGCTACTTATGAAGAATATTATTATGAAGCTA
>USOM01000218.1 GCA_900556345.1 uncultured Clostridium sp.
TTAATAAGTTATCATCTGGCGGATATATATATTCTTTTTTATACATATCTGTATTTTCATAATGATAATTCTCGAAGTATATACCACATTCTGGAAAACTTTTATTTTTAGCAATGTTTTCAGCTGAATAAATATGCATGTTTAATGCTTCTTTTATTATTTTTCTACTTTCTTCCTTTAATTTTTTCGTAAAATAAATACTATCTGAAAATAGTCTTAATGTTTTTATATACATAATACCAATCAATGTTGCATATGTTATTATTAATAACCAATAGTAAATAAAATTTTGTATATAAAATAATGATACAAAAGAAACTATTTGAAAAATAGTCATAGGAAATATGTGAGATTGATTCATATAAACATTTGCTGTTAAAAAATCTTTACTATCAGAAATTTTTTGTGCAATAAAAATAGCTAATGGTATCATCAAAGTGGATAAAGCTAGATATATATCAAATGGTAACTCATCAATCTTTACATTACATCTTTTTGTTATAAAAAAAGAAATAGGTATTATGGTGGCTGTAATAATAAGATAAAAATATGATATATAAATAAAATTAGCATAGCTTGGCGTATTTATATTTTTTGCAATCTCTTTTATTTTATTAAATACATTTGAAATATATTTAGATATCTTACTTTTTAAATTCTTGATACTTTCCATAATTACCCCTATTTATTACTATCATCAATTTCTATTTGTTTTCCATCCTCTGTATTAATATACATATTTAATTCTTCTTCAGTTGGTAATTTTTCTAAAACTTCTTTAGGTAGCATTTTGGAAATCTCATAAGATGAAACTCCTATTGGAGCATTAGTACTCTTTAAAGACAATTCCACTGATAATCTATCTTTTCCTTTACAAAGTAATAAACCAATAGTTTGATTATCATATTCTTTTCTAATAGTTTCATCAACTGCCGTAACATAAAAACTAAGTTGTCCTGCAAATTCTGGTTTAAATTCTGTATTTTTTAATTCAACAACTATATAGCATCTTAATTCTAAATGATAAAATAATAAATCTATATAGTAATCTTGATTTTCTGTTGATATTTTATATTGACTCCCAACAAAGCTAAATCCTTTACCTAATTCAAGTAATACATTTTTTATCTTTTCTAACATTGCATTTTCAATATCTTTTTCAATGTAATCATCTTTAATTCCTTCAAGCTCAAATATGTATGGATCTTTCATTATATTTCTTGCAAGTTCACTTTGTGGTAAAGGCAATTTTTCATTAAAATTTGTTAGTTTTTCTGCTAATACTTGTCTTTCATAAACTCCAGAATCAATTTGGTGCTCTAAAACAGTATGAGACCAACCATTCTCAAAACATTTTTCAGCATACCACTTTCTGATTTCTAAATCCTTTACTTTATCTAGTAATAGCCTAATGGTAATTTTGCCAATGCCGTTGGCAAAATTGATAAATCTTTATATTCTTCATAAAATTTTTTCATTCTTGATAAATTTCTTTCAGAAAATCCATCCGTATTTGGAAACTCTATCCTAAGAGAAGTTGAAAAATTCTTAATAAATTTATTCCCATAACTAGCATTTTCACTAACAATCTTTCCTAATCTAAAATACAACATTATACGTTCACTATTAGCATGTTGCATCACATTGTATCTTGTTGCTAATATGTCTTGCTTTGCCTGTAATATTAAATTTTTAAAGTCTTTTTCTAGCATAAATTTTTTCACTCACTTTCTTTTTTGCTATTTAATTCAATGATTGAATTCCAGCAATTTTGCCAATGGTATTGGCAAAATTCATTAAAACTAATTTTACTATATTGTTGCTGGTTCCACAGTGTGGAACTACTTTTATAAAACAATTAAAACTTTTTTAATTTATTTAAAACTCAAACATCAAATCTATATTTTCACATTAAATTCCAATAATAATTTTTTAACATCTTCTGCTTGATTTGGCATAATTCTTCTACCTTTTATACCAATTTTGTTTGCTGTTTCATAGTTTTTTCCAGAGTCATCATCATCTATAAATAAGCACTCTTCTGCATTTAAATTATATCTATCCAAAAGTAATCTATACACTTTTTCATCTGGCTTTTTTACATGTTCATGTGCAGAAATAACAATTCCTGTACATAATGAAAAAAATTCATCATTTTTAAAATATTCATATGTTTGATTAGCCATATTAGACAAAACAAATAAATTGTATCCATTGTTCTTCAATATTTTTGCTATTTCAACAATATCTCTATTTATAGGTTGTTTTTTATGCCACTCGTGTAAAAACTCTTGTGTCAATTTTTCATATTTAAATTCGTTTCTTTTATTTATTATTTCTATTGCTTCATCATTAGTAATATCTCCTAAATCCATTAAAGTCCATTCTGGAGCATGAAATATTTCATCATATATGTATTTTATCTCTTCTTCTTTTTCAGTAAAATTATTAATTATCTT
>USOM01000219.1 GCA_900556345.1 uncultured Clostridium sp.
GAATAAGAGTATGTTTAATTGTATTTGAATTAATGCTTTCTACATATTTATTTTTCAGAGATATAAATATAATTGCAGAAGATAGAGTAGATAAGAATTTTAAGAAAGAAAAGAAAACAGAAAATTTAGCGAAAGGAACTGAGTAAAAATGAAACAACAACCAAGAAAAAATGTAAGCAAAGGAAAAAGAAGAAAAGAAAATAAGAACAAAAGCGAAAGATTAGTAAAAATAGCCCTTATTGCTGCGGTAGTTGTTTTTGCATTTGTAATTTATAAAATATTTGATATATTAGTACTAAGTAATGAAAAATATGACTTATCTGGAGAAACATATTATCAATATTTCTATGGAATAATGGAAGAATATTCAGGAAAAATGGATGTTGTACAAAGAAATGATGATATACAATTAGTTTTAGAAAATGGAAAAGTAATATATTTAGATTCAACACCTATATATTACAAAAATGTACTTGGAAAAATGCTTTTTGCAAAACCAATGGAACTAGTTATACCAGATGTGGGAAATTACAAATTAAGCAAGTTCACGAATATTTATGAGGAAAATAATACTATGCAAATAAAGAAATTTAATAGTTCTAAATCCAAAACTATTAATAATGGATTTATATTTGATGGAAATGATTTGTATTTCTTTTTAGATGATACAGTTATAACTATTGGGGATACAGAATATGAATTACCTCCACTTTCTTATGTGATTGTAAATTACAGAACAAATGTTGAAATTTATAATTATGATAAAAATGAATATACAATAATTCAAGATGAGAATGCTTTGAAAAATGATATTATAGCTGTAAATAAAGCTAAAAATTATAGTGTTAATTTAAGTCTTGATTCAATGAAAACAGATAAGAGCAATCAGTTGCTTATTACAAGTATTAATAATTTGAATGAATATGATTATTAATGAGAGTGTAGTTTAATTGAATAAGTTGAGAGATAGAGTAAAGGTCGAAATTTTGGTTTGGCCTTTATTTTTTGACTGAATGTCAATAGTTGGTGTGAAAAAACGTAAAGTTTTTAGAAAAATCCTAGCTAGCTTCAATGTTAATTTTTTTGAAAAAACAAGAAAATGTTGTGATAAATAAACAAAAATGTGATAAGAACGTCAAAAAGCACTGCAAAAATGTGATAAAATAGTTCAAAAAGCTTGCAAAAATGTGAATAAGTTGTATAATTAATATAAATGAGAATATATTAATAGTAGGAGATGATAAGAATGGAAAGACTAATTTTAGAAAAATTAATAAAATGGAAGCAAAGCAATCACAGAAAGCCATTAATTCTAAAGGGAGCAAGACAAGTTGGAAAAACATATATACTAAAACAATTTGGAAAAGAAAACTACGAAGGAGTTGCATACTTTAACTTTGATCACGATAAAGATTTATACAACTTATTTGAAAACACAAAGAATCCAAAAAGGATATTAGAGCAACTTGCATTCATATATGGAAAAGCAATAATTCCGGGAAAAACATTAATAATATTCGATGAAATACAGGAATGCCCAAATGCATTAAATAGTTTAAAGTATTTTCAAGAAGAGGCTAACGAATATCATATAGCTTGCGCTGGAAGTTTACTTGGAATAAGGTTATCACACACATCATTTCCTGTAGGAAAAGTCGAGTTTTTAAATATGTATCCAATGTCATTTACAGAATTCCTAAAAGCAGATAATGCGGAAAATTTGGTAGAATATATGGAATCAATAAATGAAATCCAGAACATTCCGGAGATATTTCAAAATCAACTAGAAGAAAAATTAAAAGCATATTTTATAATTGGAGGAATGCCAGAAGCTGTATATTCTTGGATAAATTATAAAGATATGGAACAAGTAAACCAAATACAAGACGATATTTTAAAAGCGTATGAAAGTGATTTTTCAAAACATACTCAAAATAGTGAGGCAAATAAAATATCTTTAATATGGAATAGTATTCCTTCTCAACTAGCAAAAGAAAATAAGAAATTTTTATATCAAGTTATAAAAGAAGGTGCAAGAGCAAGAGAATATGAGAATGCCCTTAATTGGCTTAATGATGCAAATTTGATTTATAAAATATATAATGTAAAAAAAACAGACCTGCCTTTAAAAGCATATAATGATTTAAGTAGTTTCAAAATATATATGAATGATGTAGGACTTTTAAGAAGAATGGCAAATTTAGACAGTAGAATTGTTGTAGAAGGAGATAAGTTGTTTGAGGAATTTAAAGGAGCTTTAACAGAAAATTATGTTTTAAATATGCTAAATTTCGTATTTGATAACGTTCCAAATTATTTCACGTTTGATAGATGTGAAATAGATTTTGTTATACAGAATAAAAATAGAATTATACCTATTGAAGTAAAATCTGGAAAGTCCGTTAATAATACAAGTTTGACAAGGTATAATGCTAAATTTAATAATGATATATC
>USOM01000220.1 GCA_900556345.1 uncultured Clostridium sp.
AGTTATATCTAAATTTTTAATTCTATATAAATACACATAAAAAACAAATTCCAGCACAGACATAATAATCGCAGAAATTGTTATTTCTTTTATCATTAAATTATCAAATATTTTTTGTCTTTTGATTTTTTTATTTAACACATTTTCCTTATCTTCCTCAAATGCAAGTGCATCTCCTTGAATTCCATTTGTTATTAAATTAAGCCATAATAGTTGTATTGCAAGTAATGGAATTGGAAAATTAAATATTATTGAAAGTACAAATAAAATTATTTCTGAAAAACCCGTTGATAACAGCAAATATATGACTTTTCTTATATTGTTATATGCCCTTCTTCCTTCTTCTATTCCTTTTACAATAGTAGAAAAGTTATCGTCTGTTATTATCATATTTCCTGTATCTTTTGCAATATCTGTTCCACTTCCCATCGCAACTCCAATATTTGCGGCCTTTAAAGCTGGAACATCATTTACTCCATCACCAGTAACAGCCACAAATTCATCATCTGCCTTTAAGTTATTTACAATCTCTAATTTTTCCATAGGTGTTACTCTCGAGTATATTTTATTAATACCTAATTTTTTTCCGATTGCTTCTGCTGTATTTTTCTGGTCGCCTGTTATCATAATTGTTTTTATTCCCGCATTTTCACACATTTGTACCGCTTCTTCCACATCTTCTCGTATTGGATCTATAAAGCCTACCAACCCTAAAAAAGTTAATCCTTTTATGTCATTTTCATTATATTCTTTCTTTATTTCTAAACTATTTTCATTAAGTTTTGCAACACCTATTACCCTAAATCCTTCTCCTGCTAATTGATTATTTTGATATAATATTTTTTGTTTATCAATTTTTTGATTTTCCCCATCAATATTCATATATTCACAAAAATCCAATATTCTTTCTGGCGCTCCTTTTACAGTAACCGTCATTTTATCTTTTTGTTTAAAAAACACTGCTGAATACTTTTGAGCAGGTTCATAGGCTATTCTGTATTCTGCTTTTGGTACATCATTTATAGATGCTTTTAATCCTAATGCTAAAAATGCTGTGTCTATTGCATCTCCTGAATGGCTCCACTTATGATTTTCCAATTTTAAAGATGCTTCATTATTTATCATTCCCATTAAACCTAAGGTCTTAATTTCATTAGCCGAGTTTCCCTCATACTTAATTTCACCAACATCATTGTATCCAATTCCTTTAATGTATACTATTTTATTTGATGGAAAAATAATTTTCTTTGCTGTTTGTTCATTTGCAGTTAAAGTTCCTGTTTTGTCTGTTGCAATTACTGTACAACTTCCTAAACTCTCTACAGAATTTAACTTTTTTATTATAACATTTTTTCTTGCCATTTTGTTTGATGCTATTGATAAAACAATGGTCATTGCAATAGTAAGTCCCTCTGGAATGGCTGATATTGTAAGAGCTATAACTGCTGAAAATATTTCCGAAATCGCATAGTTTTTTAAATACAATATTATTGCTAGAATTATGGCTAAAATGATAAAACCTATACTTATCTGTCTAGAAAATTTGCTAAGTTTTATTTCCAAAGGAGATTTAGTATCTTCTGTTTGTAACACATTTTCAGCTACTTTGCCAAATTCTGTATCTTTTCCAACACCAATAACTACACCTTTTCCTCTTCCATTTGTAACAACAGTTCCTGCAAATGCAATATTTAATCTTTCAGCTAATTCTGTATTTTTTGCTAAAACATCTGTCATTTTATTTTTAGGATTAGTTTCTCCGTGTTAAAATAGATTCATCAATACTTAAATTTTTACTTTCAATTAATCTTAAATCTGCGGGAATTTTACTTCCAGATTCTAAATCTACAATATCTCCGAACTACAACCTCTTCTGAGTTTATCTCTATTATATTTCCATCTCTTATTACTCTTGTTTTTATTTTTATCATATCTTGTAGCTTTTCCGCACTTTTCTTTGAATTCCATTCTTGGGTTGTTCCAATAATTGCATTTATTAATACTACAATCAAAATAAATATTGCATCAGCATAACTTTTTATAATAATAGAAAATATTGCTGCAACTATTAAAATTAATATAATTGGGCTTTTAAATTGCTGAAAAAAGATTTCTATTATACTTTTTTTCTTTCCCTTTGGTATCTCGTTTTTGCCATTTAATAATAACCTTTGTTCTGCTAGTTTTTGAGTAATTCCATCTTTACTTGAATTTGTCATTTTCAAAACTTCTTGAACTGTTTTATCCCACATAATGTTTCCTCTCCATTACATTTTTTTATATTATTTCCAAATTGTTTCTTTTTTATTAATAAATCTAATATTATATTTTGATAAATATTTTTAAACTTTTTGCAAAGTTTTATCAGTAATTTTTCCATTTTATATTATTATCATTAATCGAGTAGGAACTGAATAATTATTTTATTCAGTGTCCTCTCACACCACTGTAC
>USOM01000221.1 GCA_900556345.1 uncultured Clostridium sp.
TAATAAAACTACTAACTAGTCTAAGGAGGAATATATAGTCAATTAAAATATTAACGAATGTGTTTAAAAGTGTTAATATGTGCCCGATGAGTGATATTAATGAACAGTAAACACATAACAAATTACAAACCAAAAGATTTTGCTGAATTACTTGGAGTGAGTGTAAAAACCTTTTAACGTTGGGATAGAGAAAACATATTAAAGGCAAAAAGAACACCAACAGATAGAAGATATTATACTTACGAACAGTATTTAGAGTTTAAAGGCATCAATGGTTCTGATAATGATAGAAAGACGATTATTTATAGTAGAGTTTCTACTAATGGGCAAAAAGATGATTTAAAAAATCAGATAGAATTTCTTTTAAACTTTACATCTTCCAAAGGAATAATAGTAGATGAAATAATTGAAGATATAGGTAGTGGATTGAATTACAATCGTAGAAAATGGAATAAACTTATTGAAGAATGCATGGAAAATAAAGTTGATTCTATTATAGTAACTCATAAAGATAGATTTATTCGCTTTGGATATGATTGGTTTGAACGATTTTTGAGTAAATATAATGTGAAAATAATAGTTGTAAATAACGAATTGCTTTCATCGAAAGAAGAATTAGTTCAAGATATAATTTCAATATTACATGTTTTTAGTTGTAGAATCTACGGATTAAGAAAATATAAGAAAAAGATAAAAAGGGATGAAGAAATTGCTAAAAGCCTACAAAGTAGAGATAAAACCAACAACAAAACAAATACAGAAAATCAATCAAAGTATTGGAGTTTGTAGATGGCTATATAATGAATATTTATCAACGAACAATCAACTATATACTAAATACAAAAATGGATTCATTGATAAGAAACAGGTGTTTATGAGTGCCAATGATTTTGATAAGTATATAAATAATGAAATTAAAGTTTTAGATGAATACTCTTGGATAAATAATTGCGGTTCTAAAGCTAGAAAAAAAGCTATACAAAATGCCGAAATCGCTTATAAAAGGTTTTTTAAAGGTCAAGCTAAGTTTCCTAAGTTTAAAAAGAAAAATAAATGTGATGTTAAATTATACTTTCCTAAGAATAATAAAGGCGATTGGAAAGTGGATAGACATAAAATAATGATACCTACATTAAAAAACGTAAGGTTAAAGGAGTATGGCTACATTCCAATAGGCTCAAAAATTATTAGCGGAACTGTATCAAAGAAAGCAAATAGATATTATGTGTCTGTAATAATAGATGTAGAAAATATCCCACAGAAAAATACAAATCAAGGTATAGGAGTTGATTTGGGCATAAAAGATTTTGCTATTTGCAGCGATAAAATCATTTATAAAAACATAAATAAAACTCAAAGAGTTAAGAAGTTAGAAAAGAAATTATTAAGAGAGCAAAAAAGACTTTCAAGGAAATATGAAAGTTTAAAAATAAGAAATAAAAAAGATAAGGGAGAAGCTACTAGACAAAATATCCAAAAACAAATAGCTAAGGTACAAATACTTTATCAAAGACTTAACAACATAAGAACTGATTATATAAATAAAGTTGTAAGTAATGTGGTGAGAAACAAACCATCTTATATTACGATAGAAGATTTAAATGTTAAAGGAATGATGAGGAATAAGCATTTATCTAAAGCAGTAGCACAACAGAAATTTAATGAATTTAGAAATAAATTAGCAAATAAATGCAATGCTTTGGGTATAGAATTAAGAATTGTTGATAGATTTTATCCTTCAAGTAAACTATGTCATAAATGTGGTTCTATAAAAAAAGATTTAAAGCTTAAAGATAGAATTTTCAATTGTGATTGTGGGTATGTTGAAGATAGAGATTATAATGCAAGTCTTAATTTAAGAGATGCAAAAATCTATAAAATAGCATAAACAAATTTTATAGATATGTACCGATGGCTAAGTCGGGAATTTACGCCTTTGGAGTGACATATAAAACTAAAGTAGTCTATGTTTATCAAGACAAAATAGGTCACGTTGAAAAAGGAAAAATCTCAATATGGATACGTTTGTCCATATTTCGAGTAGCAGGGATATATTTATGGAGATTAGTAATAAAGATATATGGAGAGATTCAAAAAAATATTGTATAATATGTGAGAATGAATGTATTGGAGATGGAATTCAAATAATCAATAATTTTATTTGCCGTGCACGCAGAATCAGATGAATTTTCTTCCGAAACAGTCTCTGATGAACTGGTATCCGTATTATTTTTCTGGACAACACGATCAATGCTTTCTTTTTGTAAATTATCGCTTATCAGTGTAAGAAGCTTTTTAATTCTATTTCCCGTTAGTGGATCAATAATTTCTGATGTAAATAAATAATAACCATTCCATAAGACTGATCCGTCTAATTTAGTTGTTACTTCATGTTTAACAAAATCTTTCCATTCACAATAATACACTTTGCCATCATTGTTAT
>USOM01000222.1 GCA_900556345.1 uncultured Clostridium sp.
TTTAAAATATATAAATTTACAATATAATATAAAAATAAATAGCGATATAATGCTCCGCGAATTTTCGCTAACTGCAAAAAATAAAAATTACAAAGCTTTTTTGCTATATATAGATGGTATGGTAGATTCTGACTTAATAAACAGATTTGTTTTAGATCCATTAATGCTAAGAAATGATAGTAATACCTTTGATGGTAATTTAAAACAAGAAGTAATATCTTCAAACCCTAAAGATAATATATCTGTAAAAAAAGTGAAGAATTTTAATCTTGAAAATTATATATATTCACATCTAATGCCTCAAAATAATCTAAAAAAAGTAACTCAATTTAAAGATGCTTTTAGTGGTGTGAATTCTGGAAATTGCATTCTTTTTGTGGATACAATAAGTACAGCTTTTGATATTGATGTAAAAGGATTTAAACAAAGAAGTGTGCAGTCCCCAAATAATGAAGTTATTATAAAAGGTTCTCAAGAGGCATTTGTAGAAAATCTTAGAACAAATACTTCTCTTTTAAGAAGAATTATTAATAACGAAAATTTAATAATAGAAAACATAGATATTGGCAAAATTTCTCAAACTAAAGTTGCGGTATGTTATATGAATAATATTGCAAATCCTAAGCTTGTAAATGAAGTAAAATATAGACTTAATAATTTAGAATTAGATAGTATCTTTTCTACAGGACAACTTGAACAGTTAATTGAAGATACTGATTATAGTGGAATTCCAAGTTTGATATCATCAGAAAGACCAGATAAATGTGCACAATTTTTAATGCAAGGAAGAGTTGTAATTTTGCTAAATGGTACTCCTTATTCAATTACTGCTCCTGCTGTTTTAATAGATTTTTTGTCATCTCCAGAAGATACCAATTTAAAAGTTTCTTTTGCTAATTTTCTAAAATTGTTAAGATGTATTGCATATTTTATAACATTACTCTCTCCTGGAATTTTTATAGCAATAACCTCTTTTCATCAGGAATTGCTTCCAACCGAATTACTGTTTTCCATTTTAGCTAGTAGAGAAAATGTACCCTTTCCAATTATTTTTGAATTATTACTTATGGAAGTTTCTTTTGAGCTTATACGTGAATCTAGCCTAAGAGTTCCTGGTCCTGTTGGTTCAACTTTAGGAATTGTTGGTGCTTTAATTTTGGGAGATGCTGCAGTTTCTGCTCATATTGTAAGTCCAATTCTAATTATTGTTGTTGCAATAGCAGGATTAAGTTCATTTGCAATACCAGATTTTTCCTTTGCCTTTCATTTAAGAATTTACAGATTTTTGTTTATTATTTTAGGATATATAGCTGGATTTTTAGGCATTGGATTAGGTTTGTTTGTATATATATCTATGCTTTGCAGTATGAAATCTTTTGGAGTTGATTTTACCTCTCCTTTTACACCTTATTTAAGTTTAGGACCTAATAGTTATTTTATAAAACCTACTTGGAAACAAGAACAACGTGCAAGTTATATTTTACCAAAGAAAAAAGAGGCTCAGCCTAAAATTAGTAAGAAATGGAAATATAATAATTAGGATTTTATTTTATGAAAGGATTTAGTTTTTATGGATAATTCGAAATTAGAAAATATTGAAGCTATTGCATTTTTAACTTTAATATCTATTAACGGAATGGTATTATCTACTAGCCAAGCAATAATTCGTACTTGTTCTTCTGCAAGTCTTATAACATCTTTTATTGTAAGTTTGCTTGCAATTGTAGTAGTTCTAATTTTGAGTTTATTTGCTAAAAATTTTTCTGGAAAAAGCCTTTTAGATATTTCCGATTTTCTAGGAGGAAAAATCTTAAAGTTTTCCGTAGGAATAATTTTTATTGTTTATTTTACTTTTAGAGCTTCTTTGTTTTTAAAAAAGATTTGCGACTGTTTGCAAACTATCTATTACCCTATGACTAATATAATTTTCATTTCTTTATTATTTTGTATTGCAACAGGTATTGTTATCTTTTTAGGAAATAATTGTATATTTAAAACTGCTGTTTTAGTACTGCCTTTAATGCTTGCAAGTGTTGTCCTTATATTTGTTGGTAATGGTAAAAATTTTGATTTTACAAATATTTTTCCCATTTGGGGTAATGGAATAACTTCAACTTTTTTAAGTGGATTAAGTAATATTTATGTTTTTTATGGACTTGCCTATTTATTATTTGTCCCTCAGAAACTTAAACATCCAGAGAATTTTAAAAAAATTTGTCTGATTGCAATTATTTTATCCTCATGCTTTTTGTTATTTAGCTGTGGTAATATTTTATTTTTGTTTGGAGAAAAATTCAGTAATAACGAATTTTTTCCTTTGTATATTTCTGTAAGATCTATCGAATTTGGTACTTTTTTCCAAAGACTAGATTCTATGTTTTTACTATTTTGTGTTTTAGGATTTATTCCTATTTTTAGCATAAATGTCTATATTGTTATAG
>USOM01000223.1 GCA_900556345.1 uncultured Clostridium sp.
CTCTCATTGAAGTTCCTTTTCATTTCACTCATAATTTTCTTTTCACTCTCTGGAGACCAATAGATTTTCAAATTATCTCTTGCCCTCGTAATTGCTGTATAAAAAATATTATGAGATATCAATTCTTCAGTTTCTTTTGTAATAATTATTTTTACCGAACTATACTCTAAACCTTGAGATTTATGTATTGAAACAGCATATGCAACTACAAATGGTACAACAGAATCATTTATAGTTTCATCTTCATCTGAATCAACAAATTTATTTACTTTAAATTTTATAATAGATTTTTTGTTATCTGACATTCCAATTAATTCAAAGTCATATCCAAATGCATCAAATTCATTAATAACCTTATCAATTTCAATAGTAAACCATATTTTGTCATTTTCTTTTTGTATTTCTAATATTGTTCCTTTTAAATTATTGTACAAAATTCTAGAATATTTACTAAATTCATTAAATAAAATTGGATCCCCAACTTTATATGTACCAATTCCCCATTCAAATGATAAATTTGGGTTTGCATTTTGTAAAAATCTATTAATATTATTAATACCATATAAACCATCATAATTTAAGCACAAAATAATTTCATCATCGCATTCCCTCTTTAATATACTTTCATCCAAGCGCGTTGTATATTCATATTTAGTTAAATATTCTAATATATCATCTTCACAATTTCTTACTTTATCCCATATTTCTTGTAAATGTTCGTTTCTACTTCTATAAGCTTTCGTTAATTCATGAACAGCATATTTAGGCATTATATTTTTAGCAATCTTAAACCAATTTCCAAACATTATTGAATCTATTTGGTATATATCTCCAACTAAAACTAATAATTTAGTATTTAGATTATTTAATAACCTTTTCATATCTAAGTTACTAACAGTACTACACTCATCGATAACTACTAAATCATATTCTTTCCATAACGAAGCATCACTTAAAAATTTTGCAATTGTCTGAAAATCATTGTTTTGTACATTATTAACTTTCAGTTTTAAATTTTCAACTGCTGGATGTGTATTAGCTAAAAACAATTTATTTTGTTGACTCCAAAAATTCGATATATGATTTATTAACGTTGTTTTTCCTGTTCCTGCTGCACCATATATCATTGAAACTTTTGAATTTTCAAACATACTTTTTAATATATTTTTCTTTTCTTCACAATCTACCAATGTAGCATAAATATCATTTTCCAACCATGAATTAACAGAATTCCTATACTCTTTTATTCCTCCGCCATTAGACATATCTTGCAACTTTCTTAATATTTGTAATGTATCATCTTCATATCCTTTTATATACACATAATCTTTTTCTATAACTAATCTTCTGAAAAAATGTATATCAATAAACTTATTATTTATACTATTAACTAATTTGTAAACATCTTCTTTACTGTTAATTTCTTCAATTGGTGTATATAGTATTCCATTTTTTTCAGTATTATTTTGAATATATCTATAAAACAATTCATCTTCTCTATTATTTATATTAATACATTCAAATAAATCACTTATTTTAGGATTGTGTTTATATAATGAAGATATTAATGGTAATTCGTCAAATGGAATAGCTTTATTTTCCAAACATAACATGCATAGTTTTTCATTTTTATCTACTGCATATTGTAATTTTATAATTTTATTATTCATTGTGTGTAGAAGATATCTAATCATATTCGAACCTGATTTATTATAATTAACAATACTTCTGCATTCATTAAGTAATTCAAAAATATTTTGACTTCTTGTCCTTGAATGAATATCATATTTTATTCTAAAATAATATATTCCATCCATAGTCACTAAATCTAATAGCGTATGTCCCGATTCAGTTAAATATTTCATTAATTCTCTATATTCAGTTTGTCCACTTTGAACTTTAAGACTTTTAGAAAAAATCTTTCCAAGATTGTTAATTTCACATGGTCTTATTGAAACCATCCAATTTGTAAGAATTTTAACATCAACTTCATTATTAAAAATCTCAACCTTGCGATTTACATATGAAAGCTTTATTGCATAATTTGGCATCACTTCCATTTTCGAAAAAACTGTAATTCTATCAAATTTATTAATAGTATCTGTCGCTGTAGATAAAGTTAATTCATAATAAATCTTTGAATTAATAAAAACAGGTTTTATTTTTTGAACATAGTATCTTCCATCAATAAACTTATCTTGTTTATCTAATTTTACACATTCAACCTGTTCAACAATTTTTTCATAATATTGCATCAAATCTTTATCTTGATTAATAGGAAACTTAGCTATATTTCTTAAAATATCAATATTATAATAGTCTTTCATTATAATCTTTATTTTTATCAAATATTTATAATATTTTAACATTAATCTTTCAGCACTATCATCATTAGTAATATAATGAGATTCTGAAATTTGCAAAAAATTATGA
>USOM01000224.1 GCA_900556345.1 uncultured Clostridium sp.
CTGGATGCCTGCGACTACGTACATGTCCTTGGAAATAACGGCAATAAGACAGACTTAAAAGTGGCATTGTGTGATTTGGAGGATGTCAGCAAACAGACACGTTTTGAAAACTGTACCGCAGACGTTAATATTCCTCTTGGCGAGGTTTTCACATCACCAAAGCTTCAGGGTACAGATGGCATTTTGCATGTAACAAAGGTTTATTTAAATGGGCTTTTATTTAAAAATCTGGAAATCCATTTTAAAGACGGCATGATTACAGATTATAACTGTGATAACTTTGACAGCGATGAGAAAAATAAAAAATATATCAAATGAAACAGAAAAATAATTTGAAACTTAGAAAGGATTTCTTATGGGAAGTTTAAAAGAATTTTGGGATAATTATAAAGGAGCAATAATAGGAATAATAGTTGCAATATTAATATTAATAACAAAATTGTATAATTTAATAGTAGCAATAATATTAATATTTATGGGAGCATTTGTTGGAAATTATGTACAACAAAATAAGCAATATGTAAAAGACAAAATCAAACAATTTATAGACAGAATGTAAAAGAGGTAGAAAATGAAAAGGTCAGAAATAAGAGAATTAGCATTTAAACTAATATATAGTTTAGAAATTCAAAAAAATGAAAATTTAGATGAGCAAATCGATTTATACATCGAAAGCAATGAAATAGAAGATAGAGAAGCAATTGAATACATAAAAGATTGTATATATGGAATAAATGAAAATGCGGAAGAAATAAATAAAACAGTAGAAAGCTCTTTAACATCAGATTGGAAAATTGATAGAATTTCTAAGGTTAATTTAAGTTTATTAAAGCTTGCAATATATGAAATAAAATATAAAAATATCCCATATAAAGTTGAAATAAACGAAGTGGTAGAACTAGCAAAAACATACGGAGAAGATATGTCAAGTAAGTTTATAAATGGAGCTTTGGCAAAAATTGTTAAAGAAATGTAAGATATGGGCAAGTCTTAATTTATGTTAAGATTTGTCCATATTTTATATGAAAGGGTTGAAGAATATGAATTATGAGGCAATGGCGGTTAGTGTTTCAGATTTGAATTTATATATAAAAGAGAAAATAGCAGGAGATGAAGCTTTAAATGCAGTTGTTGTAAAGGGTGAAATATCAAACTTTAAGGCACATTATACAGGTCATTTTTATTTTACATTAAAAGATGATAAATCATTAATTAAATGCATAATGTTCAAAAGCTATGCCGAAAGAATAAATTTTAAACCAAAAGATGGAATGAAGGTCATTGTATTCGGTGGAGTATCTGTATTTGAGAGAGATGGAATATATCAAATTTACGCAAAGGCAATGATGGAGCAAGGTGTCGGAGATTTGTATGCGGCTTATGAAAAATTAAAAGAAGATTTAGCAAAAGAAGGATTATTTGATGAATCTCATAAAAAGAAAATTCCATTAAAACCTAAAATAATAGGAGTTTTATCATCTCAGACTGGAGCTGTAATAAGAGATATTATAAATGTATCAACTAGAAGAAATCCAAATTGTTATATAAGATTACTTCCTGTTCCTGTTCAAGGGCCAGGAGCTGCTAAAGAAATTGTAAAAGGAATTGAAACAATGAATGAGAAAAAGTTAGCAGATGTAATAATTTTAGCAAGAGGAGGAGGTTCGCTAGAAGATTTATGGCCATTTAATGAGGAGATTGTTGCAAGAGCAATATATAATTCTGAAATTCCAATAATTTCAGCAGTTGGACACGAAACAGACTTTACAATTGCAGATTTTGTATCAGACCTAAGAGCTCCAACACCATCAGCAGCGGCAGAGCTTGCAAATCCAGATATTTATGAGTTAAAAAACAAAATAAATACATTAAACGAAAGAGCAAGATTAAGTTTAAAGAAAAAATTGGAATTAATGAAAATGAAATATCAAAGCTTGATGAATTCAAAAGTATTTACAGACCCTATTCAAAATATGCAAAATAATTATTTAAGAATAGATGGTTTTATAAAAAGATTAGAAAATAGTATTGTATTAAAGCAAAAAGGAGTACAAAAAGATTTTAAATCTATGGCTTTAAAACTAGATGCTTTAAGCCCTTTGAAAACAATGGTTAGGGGATTTTCTATAATTGAAAAAGATGGCAAAATTATAAAATCAAGTAAAAATTTAGAAAAAGATGATGAAGTTAGTATAAAACTAATTGATGGAAATAAACAAGCTAAAATAATGTAAAGATGGCACAAAAAGAACCGGTCCAAATGGGTCACTGGCACAAAAAGAACCGGTCCAAATGGGTATGAAGGAAAGGAAAAGATTTATATGGAAAAAAATGATAATTTTGAAACAAAAATGATAGATTTAGAAAAAATCGTAACAGAATTAGAAAAAGGAAACTTAAGTTTAGAAGATTCTTTAAATAAATTTGAGGAA
>USOM01000225.1 GCA_900556345.1 uncultured Clostridium sp.
CCATTGGGACCGGTTCTTTTTGGGTCCAAGTTTGTAAACCAATTTAAATAGTAATATTGGACCCAAAAAGAACCGGTCCCAATGGGGCAATGGCTATTTATTATTTACTTCTCGAAAACTAATTTATCTCCATCTCTAGAAACTTTAATATTATCCCCATCAACAATATCGCCTCTTAAAATTCTCTCAGAAATTTCATCTTCAACATATCTTTGAATAGCTCTACGAAGAGGTCTAGCACCAAATTTAAGATTTGTTCCTTTTTCAAGTAAGAAATCTTTAGCTTCTTTAGAAACTTCCATTGTTATGTTTTTATCAAGTAGGGCAGATGATGTATCTTTAAGCATAAGGTCAACGATATCAATTAATTGCTCATTAGTTAGGCTACTAAATGCAACAATTTCATCAACTCTGTTCAAAAACTCAGGTCTAAAGACATCTTTTAATCTTTCTTCGATTTTATATTTATCAACTTCTGACTTACCAAATCCTATTGAGTTATTATTCAAATTAGAACCAGCATTTGAAGTCATTATTATAATTGTATTTTCGAAACTTACTGTATTTCCTTGAGAATCTGTAAGTCTTCCATCATCAAGGACTTGTAATAAAATATTAAATACATCTGGATGAGCTTTTTCTATTTCATCTAAAAGAATTATAGAATAAGGATGACGTTTTACCTTGTCTGTTAATTGACCGGCATCATCATAACCAACATATCCTGGAGGAGCACCGATTAATTTTGCTGTTGAGTTACTTTCCATATATTCTGACATATCTATTCTGATAATTGAATCTTCTGAGCCAAACATTTCATAACTTAATGCTTTGGCAAGAGCGGTTTTTCCAACACCAGTAGGTCCTACAAATATAAATGAAGGTGGACGTTTAGTTGATTTTAGTCCAGCTCTGTTTCTACGAATTGCACGCGCCACTGCACTTACAGCTTCTTCTTGACCAATTATTTTTTTGTGAAGGTTTGTCTCTAAGTTTAGAAGTTTTTGCGTTTCTTCTTCTGTTATTTTACTAACAGGAATTTTTGTCCAGCTTTCTATAACATTTGCAATATCTTGAACAGTAAGGTTTTGAATTTTCATTGATGAATTTATTTTGTCAATTTCTTCCATTAAACGACATTCTTCAGTTTTTAGATTAGCCGCTTTTTGATAATCTTCTGTTGAGTCAGTTGTAACAGCTTCATCTTTTTGGTCTTGAACTTCTTTTAATTTTTGACGTAGTAATTCAAGTTTATATAAATCTTTATTTTCTAGGTTGATTCTTGAACAAGCTTCATCTAAGATATCGATTGCTTTGTCTGGTAAAAATCTATCGTGAATATATTTTTCAGACATAATAACAGTTTGCTTAATTACATCTGTTGAAATTTTTACTTTGTGATAATCTTCATAATATTTTTTTATTCCATCTAATATTCCAATAGAATCATCAACTGTTGGTTCTTCTATTAAAACTTGTTGGAATCTACGTTCTAGAGCAGTATCTTTTTCGATATATTTACGATATTCCTTAATTGTTGTTGTACCAATAAGTTGAATTTGACCATTTGCTAAAGCAGGTTTTAAAATATTTGCGGCATTCATTGCTGAATCACCATCTCCGCCTGCACCAGCACCTATGATTGAATGGATTTCATCTATTACAAGAATAATATTTCCATATTGAATACAGTCTCCAATAATTCCTTTCATTCTTGCCTCGAATTGACCCCTAAATTGAGTTCCTGCAACAATAGAAGTCATATCTAACAAATAAACTTCCTTATTTAATAATTTAGCAGGCACATTTTTAGATGCAATTTTTAAAGCCAAAGCATTTGCAATTGCAGTCTTACCAACACCTGGTTCAC
The DNA here is from genome assembly GCA_900556345.1 of uncultured Clostridium sp. Lineage (GTDB taxonomy): Bacteria > Bacillota > Clostridia > TANB77 > CAG-508 > CAG-269. The sequence continues at coordinate 1,871 of USOM01000225.1, forward strand.
CGATTAGGCAAGGGTTATTTTTAGAACGTCTATTTAAAATTTGAACAACTCTTTGAAGCTCTTTATCACGACCAATTACCATATCAAGTTCATTATTTTGAGCCTTAAAAGTAAGGTTGGTACCATAAGTATCCAAAAATTTCTTTTTCTTATTTTTCTTTTTTTCAGGCTTAACTTTTTTCTTAATATTTCCATTACCATTTGAAGCTTGCTGAGTTTGTGCTTCTGGACCTCCAAAAATATTTCCAAATAACGAACCTAAAGGAATTGCACCAGCAAAAACTCTTGGTGCTTCATTTTCATCATCTTGCACGTCATCTTCTTCATTTATAGGAATAGCTCCAAGTTCAATACCATCAATAGAACCTAAATTTTCAGAAAGATTTTTAAATAATCCTTCTAATTGTTTATTCATTTGTTCAGATTGATTATTTATAATTGTTTGATTTTGTGCTTTTAATATTTCATCTGTATTAATTCCTAATTTTTTAGCACAATTTATACATAAACCTTCCATTTCTCTTTTTCCATCTGGAGTGATTTTACTAGAGAAGATAG
>USOM01000226.1 GCA_900556345.1 uncultured Clostridium sp.
ATATTCTTCATTTTCAAATGTACAATATTCTACTCTCTCATCTTCTATTATACTTTCTAATTTTTTATTACCAAGTTGTGATTTTAATATTGGCATTTTTTATACTCCCTACATTTTGATATTTTTCTAAAGTTCTACAAATCCAACTTTACTTCCATTTTCTTTTACTATTTCAACTAAATCTTCCACTTTTAGCCATACTGTTGCCGTATTATCATTTGGGTGAATACCGATTATTTTTTTATCGTTAAGGAAATCCTTATCTAAATAAAATTTTACTTTTAATTCCTTATCATTTAATAGTCCAAATGGACTTACCGAGCCTGGAATTAAATTCATAATGTCCATTAAATCTTGTTCTGATGCAAAACTTAAAGGTCTTGTACCATTTTTATTTCTAAATTCTTTTAGATTAACTCTTTTATTCCCTCTAACAGTTATTAAATAATAATTTCTTTTTTTATCATCGCGAATAAATAAATTTTTTGCATCATATTCTGGATATGGTACTTCAATTTCTGATAATTCTTCCATATTGAAAACAGCCTTATGTTCTGTTATTTCGCACCATATATTTTTATTTTTTATAAAGTCATATATTGCTTGTTTATCCATATTTTCTCACTTTCTAATTATATACATTTCTTTATTAAAAATTCTTATATTAATTATTCTACAATATTATTTTATTTTCGTCTACAATATTTAATTATTTTTACAAAATAAAGATTAGACTTTTACATCTAATCTTTGTTAATTTTAATCATCTAACTTTAATACCCACCTATCATTTACATATCCTCCAATTAAATCAGACTTCAAACAAACTACTGGTCTAATTGCACGAGTCTTAGTATTATAATTGTTATTATCAACATATGGCCACCAGCTAATATTTACTATTTGATTACCTGTCATATTTGCATTTGGAGAAGCTAACCAATAGCTGTTGCAATTGCCTTCATCTACTGTTTCCTTGTGTGGAAAATACAAATTATTATTAGTATCTGCCTCTGCATACCCCGTACATTTTTCCAATACCTTAGGAGGTACATTTAAATCAATAGGATTATTTTCAATTCCAACAAAATAGCCATATTCGTTTGTATTGTTGCAATATAACTTTTCGTCAGGATATTTCTCGTTCCAGCTCGCCATCCACATCTCAACTGTTGCTCCACCTATTGCATAATCAGCATATTTATTCACAAAATCATTCCAATTGTTGGTATTTAGTAATGTTGATACACATTTTGAATTATCATATGTATTATTTAAAGAATATGAAATTGCTTTAAATAATTTATTTTGTAAAGTTTTTTGCATATCAGGAACATTATCCCAATATACACTGTACATTCCATTTTTGGTCATTCCTAAATTATTTACATTAATTTTGTCATTGGGTACATAGTCACTTGAAATTATAAATACTTTATCTCCTTCACAATAAAGTATTTTCCACTCATCAACCCCATTTGCACTATATTCGACTTTATCACCATAATTTTTGGATGTTATTTGATATCCAAATGTTTTTCCAGCTATCGCTTTCCCTAAAGATGGTATTTTCACATACCAGTATTCATTTTCATCTTTTATTTTATACTTTAAAGTTGATATACCATTTTCAACATAGTTAAAATCTTCTACATCTCCATTTAATGCTAATTCTTTTTTCAAATTTTCTAGATAATAACTAGATTTATCTATATTTTGATTAGAATTTATATACTCTGTAGATTTTACTGCACTCCAAGCCATAGACACTTTTTCTTCAATTGATGCCTTTTCGGTTTCTTCTTTTGCTTTGGTTGCTTGATTTAAAATTCCATTTTGCCCTGTTATCATTGATATTGAAACTCCGCACTAAAATTAACAAAACCATAATTGTTACTACAAGAGCGATCAATGTTATTCCTTTCGTCATTTCTTTTTTATTATAAATTCCTTTATTTTCTAAATGCATTCTTTTACTTCCTTTCATTTGTATTTTTCATTTTATAAAACGATTTTCTACTAATTTATAAATTGCAACTAGCAACGTCTACGTTGTTAGTTTATCATAAATATATAATAAAATCAATAAAAATTGAAAAAGTTGAGGAAATTTGTTTATGAAAAACACTATAAAGTATAATGGCAAATTAAATGCTATAGGTAGTACAATAAAAGAATATAGAATTAAAAATAATATGACTCAAAAAGATTTGTCTGAAAAAGCTCAATTGTATGGTATAGACCTAAATAAAAACTCTTTGCAAAAAATTGAAAGAGGAGATAGAGTTATAAAAGAATATGAATTAGCCTTTTTTTCAGTAATATTCAATGTTTCAGCTGATGAATTGTTAAAAATATGCAAAGATGAGTATAAAAAATAACTAATTGTTAAATTTCAA
>USOM01000227.1 GCA_900556345.1 uncultured Clostridium sp.
AATATATATTATATTAAACCATATCAAAAGCAATTTGCTGAAAAAACAAGTACTAAAGGTGTACAGGTTCATTATAGAAAAAATGGTTACGAAAATTATGAAAAAAGTGTAAATTTATTAGCAAAATGTGGAATGCAAAATGTTAGATCATCAATAAAATGGTCAGAAATAGAAAATACAAAGGGTGAAAGAAATTTCGAGTATCACGACTTATGGGTAAATAAATTAGGCGAAAATGATATAGGAATATTTTCAGGAATTAATTTTATGGGAAATTTAATTGGAAGCGACTATAAAATTAATAATAAAATTGAATTGGATAAAATACTTGATTTTATGAAAGAAGTATTTAATAGATATCCTAATATACAATTTTATGAAATGTTTAATGAAGCAAATTATAACTCACAAATTACATATAATACTGATGAGGATTTTAAATGGTATTATGAAATGGTTAAAGGATTAAAGCAAATTTCAAAAGAAAATAATAAAAAAATAAAAATAGTTTCAGGAGCAGTTGCATGTTCTCGAAAAGATACCAATAGTAAGTTGAGTGGTAGAAATTTTCTTAATAAATTGACAGAATATGGTGTGTATAAATATTCAGAGGCATATTCATATCACCCATATGACAATGCTAATAATAAAGAACAAAATGTATATTTTTATGAGTTATTAAATGAATATAAGGAAAATATAAACGGTAGTGGAGGATTCCTAGGAAATTATATTAGTGAATATGGAATATCAAATTATAAAGGAAATAATGTGACGGAAACTGTACAAGCTGATAAATTAGTACAGCAAACAGTAATAACAGATAAATATAATGTTGATTTATCAATGATATATAATTTTTGGGACACGGGAGAAGACGAAAGTAATGCTGGACAAATGATGGGATTGATTAGGCATAACTATACCCCAAAACCATCCTACTACGCCATGAAAAATTACTACCAAAACACCAACGGTGCCGAATACATAGGCTCTCTAAACATAACAAACGACCTAGAAGCCCATACCTACGACAAAGACGGACATCCGCTAATAATAGCATGGTCAAACAACACAGATAACACTTACAACTTTACCCTAAACCAAATGACAGCAAAAGACATATACGGCAAAGAAATAACACCAAACTCAAACGGGCAAATACAAATAACAACATCACCAGTATATCTATATAACGTCCCAACAAACTACTTCTACCAAGCAATATCAAACACAGCAACAACAAAATACAACGAATTTACAGAAAACTACGCAGACCAAATATCAAAAGTGCAAGGACTACAACAAACAATAAACACACTAAACCAAAGAATGAAAGATCTATGGGCAACAAGTAACTTAGATGAAACAACAAGCATAAACCTAATGAAACAACACTTCAATCTAGGAAATACATTAATACAAGCATACAAATCAGGAACACTACAAATAGAATATGTAAAACTAAGTTCAATGCTGGATGCATTAAATGATATAGGAAATTCATTCGAGGATTTAGTAACAGTATCAGCAAAAACAAGAAATGCTAATATATCAGAAACATTAGACACAATAAATAAAGCTGATAATCTAATAAATGACAATGACATAGAAATGATTTACCCAAACAAAATACTACAATTTAGCCAAGATTTTTACGACAAAGCAAGTTACATAAATGGATTAGAAGAAGAAAACGATATAAAAACAGGCTTAATAGTAAGCAAAAACTTACATAGTAAATTACTATCCGACTGGGCAACACAATTCGCAAATCTCTACATAGACACCTACATCAAAAACAACCCAGTAACAATCGACTACTCAGAAACAAACCCAACAAACCAAAACGTAACAGCAACACTAAGAACAAATGCACAAATAACAATAAACAACAACTCAAACAGCAAAGCCTACACCTTCACACAAAACGGAACCTTCACATTTGACTACACAATAAAAGGACAAACATTCCAACAAACAGCAACAGTAAACAACATAGACAAAACAGCACCAACAATAGAAGGAGTAGAAAACGACAGATTATACTTATCAGAAGTAACACCAAAAGCAAGTGATACAAATCTAAAAGAAGTACTACTATACAAAGACAACAATCAAGTACAAAACTATCAACAAAATACCAAAATAACAGAAGATGGGCATTACAAACTACTTGCCAAAGATTCAGCAGGAAATCAAACATTAGTAGAATTTGATATCTCAAGAAATCCTGCAATAATAGATTACTCGGAAGTAAATCTAACAAATCAAGATGTAGTAGCAACAGTAAATTCAAATTTTAATGTAAATGTAAAAAATAATTCAAATCAAAAATCATATACATTTAAGGAAAATGGAGAA
>USOM01000228.1 GCA_900556345.1 uncultured Clostridium sp.
AAAATACTATGTTGTAATAAGTAACAATGCATTAGTCCAATTGGTTGACGAAATTGGTGGAGTTGAATTTGATGTACCAATAGATATGAATTATGACGATAGCACTCAAGATTTAGCAATTCACTTAAAAAAAGGAGTACAAAAACTAAATGGAGAACAAGCAGAAGGGCTAGTAAGATTCAGAAAAAACAACAACGGAACATCATATCCATCTAGTTATGGAGATAATGATTTAGGAAGAATGAGAACACAAAGAGAATTCATAACAGAAGTTGCAAAACAAACTCTACAATTAAAAAATATAACTAAAATAGGAAGTTTTGTAGATATAATAAAACAAAATGTAACTACAAATATAAAAAATTGGTCAACAATAACAGATTATGTTGGATATGCAGTAGATTTTAATACTGAAAATATAAATACTGCAAGCTTACCTGGAGAAGCAGGATATTATAACAAATTATCATTCTTTATATGTGACCAAAAAGAAACCAACAAATTAATAACAGAATTATTTGATGAACAAAATGGTGTAGAAGAAGAAATAAGCGAGAATACAACAAATTCATCAAACACAACAAATGGTACTACAACAAACAAAACGGCAGATAGTACAGAAACTACAGATAATTCAAAAATAAAAATAGAATTACTAAATGGAAGTGGAGATAAAACACTTTTAAATAAAGCAACAAAAGCCTTAAAAGCAGAAGGATATAATGTCTATAAAACAGGAACAACAACTACAACATCAAAAACAACAATAGTAAATAAAACAGCTGTAAAAAATAGCATAGTAGATGATATAAAAGATGTATTAAGGGTTGGAAATATATCAAGTAGTGTATCAAGTTCAAGTACGGTAGATATAAGAATTGTAATTGGAAAAGATTATAAATAAAAGAATAGGAGGGATAAATTAAATCCCTCCATAATAATATTTTTTCTTCTTTTTTCTTTTTTTCTTAGATTTAGAAAATAAAACAGTAATTAAAATCAAAAATAATGCAATTCCCAAAATAATTTCAAAAATAAATAATAAAACTGCATCTTGTTCAACATCATGTGAAGCAAGTAAATTTTTGGTATAAGTAGTATTATCTATAGTATAAGATACAGTACCTAATACAGTACCCTTAGCAATTGGAGCAGAAATATTATCATTTAAAGTAACAGTGCTATCCGGAATATTTAAATTGCTTTTAATTAATCCAGAAATAGAATCTTCTAAAGTTAAATCTAAATTTCTGGTACCTTTAGTACCATTTTTTACTTCTATATTTGTAATTACATCATCTTTATTAGCAAAAGTTTTCACTGAATAATTAGAATATCCATATTTAAACAAATTAATAGAATCTTCATATCTAGAACTTTCACCTGAGTTTAGTTGATTAGCTCCAAGTACTACACAAATTAAAGCTAGATTATCTTTAGAACACGCAGAAATTAAGCAATTTTTAGCTTGAGTAGTGTACCCTGTTTTTATACCAATACATTCTTCTAAATAATATTTTGAGGATGTGTTAATTAAATCATTTGTATTTGTGTATTTTCTTATACCAAATTTATTTGTACTATTTATGGTACAAGTTTTCATTGAAACAATATTTCTAAATTTAGAATTTTGCATACAATATTTTGCAATTAAAGCTAAATCATAAGCTGTTGTATAGTGATTTTCATCATGGATTCCACTAGGGTTAGTAAAATGTGTATTTTTGCAACCAATTTCTAAAGCTTTCTCATTCATTAAATTAGCAAATTCATCAATAGAACCTGAAATATGTTCTGCTAAAACATAGCCTGCATCATTTGCCGAATGTACTAAAAAAACAGTAATTAAATCATTAACACTTATTTCTTCACCCTCAGAAAGATAAGCAGAGGAATATCCAGATGGAATAGAAGAAATTGCAGATTTAGATACAGTTACAACATCATCTAAATTACACTTTTCTAAGGCTAAAATTGCAGTTAATATTTTAGTTGTACTTGCAGGATACATCTTTTCCTCAGAGGCCTTGGAATAAAGCACTGTTCCTGTTTTGTAATCCATAAGTATAGCTGCATCTGAATGTATATTCAAATTATCGGAATCAGAATTTGTATTTGCTCCATATACAATAGTTGTTTGTATTATAAAAATAAATAGCAATAAAAATGCTAATATGTAAATAAATTTCTTTTTCATAAGTTCACCAATTTTCTTAAAAATAATAATAGTTAAACTATACAATATAAAGTAAAAATTTGCAAGAATTTTAATAAAAAAGGAGGAAAAATGTTAGATAATTTAACAAAAAAACAAAAAATAATAGTGATTGCAATTGCTGGAATAGTAGTGATTGGAATAATGT
>USOM01000229.1 GCA_900556345.1 uncultured Clostridium sp.
ATTCAAACTCATTGTATTAAAATAGTGATAATAAAGAGAACTACCTTTCTTTGTTTCTCTTTTTACTTATCGGAACTGGTATTATTATATCATAAATTTCAAATTGTACATATTTTTTTTGATATTTATTTAAAAATTCTAAAATACTTCTATATAAATATGGCTTTTCATTAAATTTGTAATCTATAATTAGATTTCTTATTATACTATCATACTTGAAAATATAGTAATGATTCTCGAAATATTTATCTAAATACTCATCTTTTCCAAATATCGCTATTTCTTTTAGTTTATTTTCACATTTTTTGCACAGATATGTATTTTTGCCTTTTTCACATATCCCACATATTTTTGGATATATTAGATTTAGTAGCTGTTCTTTTATGTTGCTCCTCCTTTTTTTGTTCCATTGGGACCGGGTCTTTTTGGTACAATTTCCCATTGGGACCGTTTCCTTTCACTAAATTTTATGTTACCCCTTAATATTCAAAACTCTTAAAGCCTCTCTTATATCTTTAACACCAACAATTTCCATCTTATACTTTTCTTCTAAATACTTCTTATTATTTTCTGGAATTATGCATCTCTTAACCCCCATCTTTTCTGCTTCTTTCAGCCTTTTTTCTATCATATTAATTCTTCTAACTTCACCTGTTAAGCCTACTTCTCCCATTATTACTGTATCTTTTGGGATAGGTACATTTTTAAAACTTGATGCACATACGCAAAGTACTCCAAGGTCTATTGAGGGTTCATTAAGTTTCATTCCACTAACTACATTTACATATATATCTTGTCCACCAATATTTAAGTTCGCTCTTTTTTCTAGTACTGCAATTAATACTGCAAGCCTATTATAGTCTAATCCATTTGCAGTTCTTTTTGGTATTCCAAATACACTAAGTGTTGTTAATGCTTGAAGTTCAATAAGCATAGGCCTTGTTCCCTCCATACTTGCAACTATTGCTGAACCTGATGGATTATCATCTCTTTCTGAAATTAGAATTTGCGATGGGTTTGTAATTTCTACTAGTCCTTCTCCTTTCATCTCAAACATTCCGATTTCATTTGTTGAACCAAATCTGTTTTTTACTCCTCTTAGGATTCTATATGAAAAATATCTTTCTCCTTCTAGGTATAAAACCGTATCTACCATGTGTTCTAAAACTCTTGGTCCTGCTATTGTTCCGTCTTTTGTTACATGTCCTATTATGATTGTTGTTATCCCTTTAGATTTACACATTCTCATTATTTGGGATGTTATTTCTCTTACTTGGCTTACACTTCCAGCAGCTGCTGATAGTTCATCTGAATACATTGTTTGGATTGAGTCTATTATTACGAGTTTTGGTTGCAACTCTTCTATGTTTTCATTTATTATTGATATATCTGTTTCTCCTAAAAACATTATGTCATCATTATCAATTCCAAGTCTATCTGCTCTTAATTTTATTTGTTCTGCCGATTCTTCTCCAGATACATATAGTACTTTTCCAACTCCATGTATTTTATTACATAGTTGCAAGATTAATGTCGACTTTCCTATTCCTGGTTCTCCTCCAAGTAAAATTAATGAGCCTTTTACAATTCCTCCACCTAATACTCTATCTAGTTCTCCAAATCCTGTTGATGTTCTTGCAACCTCTTCTCCTTTGTATGAGTTTAGGGCTTTTGGTGTGTTTCTTTCTTTTGATATTTTTACTCCGTTTTCTGTTATTTTTTCTATTTTTTGTTCAAAGAATGTGTTCCAACTATTGCATGCCGGACATTTTCCCATCCATTTTGCACTTTCATAGCCACATTCATTACATACAAATATTGTTTTTGGTGCTTTTGCCATTTGTTTTCCTCCGATTTTTTTAGTATGTTTATTTTAATGTATTTTCTGAAAAAAAGCAAGAAAATTTTATAAAAACAGGCTACTTAAATTCAGTCATAGCCTGTTTTTATAATTAAATTTAGCCTGTAATTTTTTTCTCCCTTAAAAACCTCTTAAGCAAGAAAGTCATAAAATAAGGAAAAGTATAAAATTTACCATTAAATCCAATATTTTTATTACACAATTTAATTCCATATTTTATATCATCATAATTTTTTCCATTAATCAAATTATTAAGAGAGTTGGTTGCATTATCATTTGCCTTTACCTCAACTGGAATTAGCGAATTTATATCTCTTATCATAAAATCCATCTCTATTTTTTTACTATCATCTTTATAAAAATATAAATCATATCCCGCTTTTACCAACATATCTCCAACTACATTTTCATATAAAGCTCCTTTATATGTATTCATATTTTCATTATTTCTTAAATCTTCATAATTTTTCTTGTTTGCTCCCCTTACTCTTCTAAAAATG
>USOM01000230.1 GCA_900556345.1 uncultured Clostridium sp.
TAGCAGGAATAAGTATAGCAATGTTAACAGGACAAAATGGAATACTAAATAGGGCTACAGATGCAACAATTGAAAATGAAATAGGAACTGTAACAGAAAGCATAGAATTATATTTAACACAAAAAATGATTGATGCTACAATAGATGGAAAAGAGGAATCAAGTATTGCAACACTGAAAAAAGCAGGAATAATTGATGACGATAATGTTATAAATACAAAACAACTATTAGGAACCAAAACTAAATATGGAAATGGAAATAAAGAAAAAGATGTTTATAAAATAATAGGAGATAAACTTATTTATATAGATTCAACAAAAAATAAAGTATCTGAAAGAGATATCTATATATTAACAAATGACTTTATAACAAGATGGAATATAGAAGCTGGAGATGAAATATATTTACCAATAGCATGCAAGGAAACAGGGGGATCTGAAGATGACAATTATTTTACGGTAGATTGGGGAGATGGCACAAAGGAAAAAATTATGGGATTACCAGAAAAAAGACCTAGCCACATATACGAAAAAGCTGGAAAATATGAAATTTCTATAAGTGGAACGTGTAAATTTTTTACATTTGATACTTTACCATCAGAATGTAATGAAGAAAAATCAAAATTAGTTAATATTATAAAATGGGGAGAAATTGAATGTAGTAAATATAATTTTGAAGGGGCAATTAATTTAGGAGGAAGTATTCCATCACCACAAGAAAATTCATTTATAAATATAAAAAAAGATAACTTTGACTATATGTTCAGTGATTGCAGAAAAATTGAAACAATACCTAGTGATTTATTTGCAAATATATCTGATGAGGTAATTAGTTTTGTTTCAACATTTGATCAGTGTGAAAGCTTAAAGGAAATTCCTGAAAACTTGTTTGAAAAAGCAGTAAATGTAAACTCTTTTTATGCTACATTTAGGGGATGCAAAAGTCTAACATTTATACCTGAAAAATTATTTGATAAAACAACAAAAGTAACTACTTTTCAGAAAACTTTTCGTGATTGCTATAATGTGAGAGCAATTCCAAACAATTTGTTTGATAATATTCCAGACATTACTAATTTTAATCTAACTTTTGGGAATCTAAATAAAATTACATCAGTTCCAGAATTATGGAAAAGAACGACAGAAGGAATAGATGGTTCACGTTGTTTTGAGGGGTGTAATTTAGTAGATAAATCAAAACTAGATATAACACCAGAGAAATTAGAGGTTTGGTTTTAATGATAAAAATAAAAAAATATATGAAAAAAATTTTAATTATACAGCTATTATTTTTTTTAATAGCTGTACAATGCACTTCAAAAGCATTTAGCTCAGAAGATTCGACTGATACTATAAGAAATGTGGATAGGGGATTTTATGTATTGTTACAGGAAGAATTGGATAACAATAACTCTATTTTAAAAGATGTACAGCAAAAAGTTAAAGATATAAATATAAAATATGAAGATGTCTCATTAATATCTTTCCAAATAAATCTCAAGAACTATGTAGCGAATACAAAAATTTCTGCCAATAAAATCAATGAAATTAATGATTGCTTTGATGAATTTAGAAAGAATGGTTATAAAGTAATATTTAGAGTGGTATATGATAGTAAAGGAGAGAAAAATCCAGAACCAGAATTCTCGGATATATTAGCACATATTGAACAATTAAAATCTGTTTATAATAAAAACGAGGATATATTGTATGTAGTTGAAGCAGGTTATTTAGGCGCATATGGAGAATGGCATGATGGAAAATATGATAAAGAAATAGAAAAAAGAAATCAAATAGTAGAAAAACTTTTAGAAGTTATTCCAGAAAGTGTGCAAATCAGCTTAAGAAAGCCAAATTTTATAACAGATTATATAGGAAATAATGAAACAGTGGATAATAAAAATGCATATTCGGATGAAAAAATAGCAAGATTAGGGCTACATAATGATGGATACTTGGCTTCTGAAACAGATTTAGGAACGTACTATAAAAGTGAAAGAACACAAAGTATAGCTTGGCAAGAAAAACAAACTAAATATACGCTATTTGGAGGAGAATGTCAAAACAAGGATAGTATTTATACAAATTTGGATATGGCGATACAGGATATGAAGAAAAGGCATTGTACTTATTTAAATAAAACATATGATAAAGAAGTAAAGGAAAAGTGGAAAGGTCAAAAATATAACGGAGATGATAGCAAATATATAGAACAAACGGGATACAAATATATTCAAGATCATTTAGGATATAGGCTAGTACTAACAAGGGCAAATTTAACAACAGTATCTGGAAACAGAATTAGATTGGATGCAAAAATAGAAAATAAAGGATTTGCAGCAATTATTAAAAG
>USOM01000231.1 GCA_900556345.1 uncultured Clostridium sp.
TTATTATATTTTTATACTCTTCATTTGATAAAACCATATCTTTACTTGCATTTCCAGCCACTATTACTCTTCTTACATTAAATTCTTTTGCACCTATTTTTGCAATAAAATTTAACAGCTCTACAGCATCTTTTGCTGTCTCCTTTGATAAAGTATATTTTATTGCATATTTTATATTATATTTATTTAATAATGGTAAAGTATCAATAACTTTTTTAAATGCTCCTTTTCTTCGTCTAAATTTATCATGAGTTTCTTCTAAGCCATCTAAACTTATTGATAATTTTATATTATTGTATGTAGAAAGCTTTTTGCATTTATTCTCATCTAACAATGTTCCATTTGTGGTTATTACTATATCTTCAAACTTTCCGGCATAATCTAAAATATCGAATATATCTTTTCGTAAAAATGGCTCTCCTCCAGACAAATTTAGCATTGTTATGCCATTGTACCAACACTGAGCAAGTAAATTTTTGGCCTCATTTAGTGACAATTTTTCATTATCATTTTTTTCAGATACTCTACAATGTTTGCAATTCAAATTACATTCATTGTTTATATCCCATTGTGCTATGGTTGCCATATTAAAATTCCTCCTTTATGTATCTTTCAAATATTTTAAATGCTTCTATTTGTTTGTCATAAAATTCGTTTTCTTGAATTAAATTGTTTATTTCCTCTATTGTATACCAATATACTTTCTCTACTTCTTCTTTTTGTAAAGATAGGTTTGATAAGTCTATTTCTTTTTGAACATAATATAAATTATACGTTATTTTGTTTATTTCTGTTTTATATATCAATTTTAGCTCTTGAATATTTATATTAAGGCCAATTTCTTCCCTCATTTCACGTATTGCTCCTTGTTTTGCTTCTTCTCCATCCAATGTATGTCCACTTGTTATTCCATATTTTCCACCCTTTAACAGACTTCTTTTTTGTATTAGTAATTTATTTTGTTGATTTTTTATACAGATTGTTACTACTTGCATATATACCTCTTTTTTATTATTTCTATTATTATATGCAAGTTGTTTTTGATTTATGACTTTTTTCTGATTGGGGACAGTTCTTTTTCGGAAAAAGAACCGTCCCCAATCAGAAAAAAAGAGCTATATTTCAAGCTCTTTTATATATTACCCTTTTTATTTTCAACTACATTGCTTCATCTACAGTTTCTTGGTTCTCATATGAATTGTCATTTTCTTTAACAACTTCTAAGCTACCAACAGAAACTTCATAAGCTACTTTTTTAACTACTGTTCCATCTTCATATTTCTTTTCATAGTTTCTTGATTGAATTCTACCTACTATTTTTACTTCTGTTCCAACTTCTAGGTTTTGGCAGAATCTTGCATTTCTTCCCCAAGCTATTGATGGAATATAGTCTGATTTGTTGTAAGCTCTATTTACTGCTAATAATATATCTGCAATTTCTCTTCCAAATGGTGTTTGTCTGTAGATTGGCTTTTTGCAAATATAACCAACTAATACAACTTCGTTTGTTATTGTATCTTTTTTTGCAAATTCGTTTGATTCTTCTCCTTCTGCTTCTTCTACGGCATCTTCTAATTTTTCAATGTCTTTTGCAAATACTGTAAGTATTAGTCTGTTTTTTTCATTTTCATAACTGTTGTATGATCTAAATTGTCCTTTTATTAATAATTTTGTTCCTATTGTCATCATGTCATCATTAATTAGTCTTTCTGAAACTGTTACAGGAATTATATCTGCATTCCCGCTTAAACGTGGTGTTGAAAGATCAAATGAATAAAATCTTTCTCCATAAATTTCGTGACTGAATTTCTTTTCAGATGTTACCTTTCCTACTAATGTTAAGTAGTTGTTTTCTAAATAATTTGTATCCAATTTTTATTCCTCCCTATTTCTTTTTTGGATTTATCTAGAGTGCCTCTTTACTTTTCTAGTCTCAAATCTCATAATACCTATTATACAACACTTTTCTGGTTTTGTCTACATAAAGAGTTAAATTTTGTTAAATTTTTTGTAATATTTTACCATAAATAGCCAAAATTGTGAAAATTACAAGCACATTATATAATTTGTTTACATTGTTTTTCTCTATTTCTACATTAAAATCCTGTTCCTCTATAATGCTATTTACAGCCTTAATTTTTCTCTGCACACATATCATTATCTTTTCTTCTTTTATACTTGATATTGTTATTGTTGCTTTTGCATTAAAACCATAAGTGATAATATTTGCTTCCGCATTTCTTAAAATTGATAGATTTTCTTTAATATCAGAATTGACAATTATATAATCTGCTTTTTTTATAATTTCTTCCAAATATGATGAATTTTTAATCAT
>USOM01000232.1 GCA_900556345.1 uncultured Clostridium sp.
ATTTTATGTAACCTTATTTCTGTTCTTCTTGAGTTTTATTTGTTTTGTTCAATTTGTATTCTTCATATTTTTTTGACCATTTATCTATGTAATATTTTCTTATAATTGTCAAGTTAATAAACATTCTTCCAACAAAAACAACAATTGCTGCTAAATAAATATCAACATTAAGTTTATTTCCTAAATATGTAAGTAACATTGAAAGAATACTATTACAGAAAAATCCAGATATAAATACCTTAAAATTGAATTCTCCCTTTAAAGTTCCTGCAATTCCTCCAAATACAGAATCTAATGCCGCAATTATTGCAATTGCTAAATAACTTGAGTATGAATAAGATATTATTGGTGCATTTATACCAACTATTGCTCCTAATACACATCCTATTAAAATAGCTATAAATAACATTTTCTTGCCTCCTTTTTATTGTTCTAAAATTTTATCTTTAGGTTTTATTTTGCCTATTATAAACAAATTATTCATTATTTTTGCTTTCTTTTTCTTGCATATATTTAGTTTCAAAATCTCCTGTATATTTTGAAATTGAAACTTTTTTGCTTCTTTCAATATCAGACTTAATTCCACTAATATCTAACTGCTCAACAAATCCGCCTTTTCCAAATAAACTACTTTCCAAATATGAACTATTTCCAATTGCTTTTACTATGTATGTATCTGTTCTTAAATATTTACTATTTATTTTAATAGAACCTCCTACATCTGCCATATCTGTTGTACTTACAATTCTTTCATCATTTATAGAAATTGCCTCTGCTCCGGCATCTTTTAAAGCATTTACTATATAAACTAAATCTATTGCAGAGATTTCATCAATTCTCTCATCTTCGCTTAATTCACTTTCTTCTTTCTTTCTAAAAGTGATTATTACTCCCTCACCCTCAACATCTGTTTTTCCAAGAGCCATATTCAAACTTTCTAATTCTGTCTCTAAAGTTTCTTTTGTTTTTTCGTCTGATGTACTTTCCTCTCTATATGTTTTTAAGGTATTTGATGTCTCCTCGTTCTTTGCCTTTGTCTCTTCATATTTCGTTTTCCAATTTGCTAGTTCTTGCCTTAATTCGGCTTCTTGCATTGAATCTATATTTGATTCTTGTGATTCTTGAACTACTTTAAATTGCATAAATATTATCATTACCAATAGGAAACATACTATTCCAATAGTAACAATCATACTTTTTTTACCTCTTTTCATTTATATCTCCTCTCTTTTAGCTTGTTGGGACCATTGGGGTCGGTTTCTACTAATTTACTAATTAATCGTCTTAGCATACTTAAAGCTTATAACACCCGTAAACTTAGGTATCTCTATATTAGAATTCTTCTTAAAATCAACAATCTTTCCAGAATTATTTTTAAAATATTCCAAAGTAGAACCTGGTCTATTCAAAGTTGATAATAATTCTTGTAAACCAATTGCTGAAATTTGTATAGGTGAATTTATTTTCTTACCATTAACTACAATCACATTTCCATCACAAGATATTGCAGATGTACTTACAATTCGCTCTCCATTTATAGCAATTGCCTCTGCCCCAGCATTTTTCATTTCATTTACAACTTGTAAAATATTTTCTGCGTGAACAAGATAATTTGATTGATCAATTGCACTCGGATCACCTTTTCCATCAGTTAAAGTTACAATAACGCCTTCACCTGTTACATCTGTATTTCCAAGTATTAAATTAGCTTTCTTAATTTGATTTTCTAAATCCTCAAGTTCAGAGTTATTACTTGTTGCACTCTCTCTTTCTTTCTCAAGCTCTTTTTCCGCCCTTTGCAAAGATGCATACTCAGTTTCATATTTTTCTTTCATCTTTAATACTTGCGATTTTAAATCATTTTGCTTTTGACTTCCAGATACTGTTGAACCATTGTTGTTTACAGTGTTTATTTGAATGCATATTGCTATTGTTAATATAAAACACATTATTCCTAGTATTATCGCTTCTGTTTTTTTGTTCATATTATCAGTCCTTTCCTTTTTTAATTGAGTGTTCCATTGGGACCGGGTCTTTTTGGTACATTTTCTAAAAAGAACCGTCCCCAATCAGAAAAAATTTATTCTTCTCTAAAATAAGGTTTAAATCCAGCACTTAAATCACCATTTACAAATGCCGAACCTGTTTTTCCTTCCTCTTTTTCTAAGATTTTTTTCACATATAACATTTTATTAGTTAAATTACTCGTATCTCCTAAATTTATCTTTTTTCCCTTGCTTTCTAAATATAAAACATAATTTTCTTTATTTTCTGTATTTATTTCTGTTATTAAATTATCAATATTTATCGTTTTGGCAGAATCTATTAT
>USOM01000233.1 GCA_900556345.1 uncultured Clostridium sp.
TATATCTTGTTTATCTTCTTGTGATTTGTAAATTATATCTGCATTTTTTAAGGTATCTATTAAATCCATTTGTTCAATATTATTTATTACTTTGTCTATTGAACTAAATAGTTCTTGCTTATCTTTTAAAATTTCTGCTTTTCCAATGCTTCCAGATGATGCTAAAATTATACTTTCTGAAATTTCTGGTAGTTCATATTTTTCTTTTATATATCCTTTTACTTGTTCATCTGAAATTGGATTAAATTTTATTATAGTACATCTTGATTTTATTGTACTTAAAAAACTTGATTCGTTTGACCCTATTAATATAATATTTGCAAATTCTGGAGGCTCTTCTAAGGTTTTTAATAAACAGTTTTGAGCCTCTCTTGTCATTGTATCTGCATCATCTATTATATATACTTTTTTTGTTGATATAATAGGCTGTTCTACAATCTTTCTTTGCATTTCTCTTATTTGCTCTATTTTTACATTTTTTCCATCTGGCACAATTTCTATGAAATCTGGATTGTTGTTTGAATCAAATTCTAAACAAGATTTGCATTTATTGCAGTATTTTTCCTCACCATCACATAGTATCATTTTTGCAAATTCTCTTGCTATCATTTTTTTACCTATTCCAGATATTCCTAAAAATAAGTAGCTATGTGAATATTTTCCTGATTTTATAGAATTTATTAATTCAAATTTTATTTTATCATTTCCTAAAATTTTATCAAACAAGTCTTTACTCCCTATTTATCTATTTTTCCAAATAAATTTAATGGCCAAATTCTAATCCATACTTTACTTTCAATTTTTTCTAATGGAATGCATCCAAAGCTTCTACAATCTGTACTTTGAGTTCTATTATCTCCCATTGCAAATACTGTATTTTCTGGAACTGTTAAGTCTGTACAATATCCTTTTCCATTATCAGTTACTACTCCTGGTTGTAAATAGCTTTCTTCTAAAAGCTCACCATTTACATATACTTTTCCTTCTTCTATTAAAATATGGTCACCAGGTAATCCTATTACTCTTTTTATGTAACTCATTTTGTTCAATTCCAATACATAATATGAAAATTTACTAAATATATTTGTTGGCTCATTTTCATATCTTGCAATAACGCTTTCATTTTTTTCTTCTAATGAAAGTGTTCCTTTAGATGGAGCCTCAAATGTTATTATATCACCTCTTTGAGGCATTTTTTTAGTTGTTCTATCTAGTCTATTTAACCACAGTCTTTGGTCTTGTTTTAATGTCGGATACATTGATGTCATTTTTACTATTGTTGGAGTCCCTACATAATATCTAAATAAAATTGCAATTGCAAGTGCTACTACAATACATAATATCCACTCAATAGCTTCTTTTAATCTATTTATTTTTTCTTCTTCCAATGTGTTACCTCCATCTTTATCCTATAAAACTATCTATTCTAGGTACAACTTGTTTTTTACGAGATACAACACCAGATAAAAATGCTGTATTTTCTTTAATTTCAACATCAAAAGCTCTTTCTACAATATCTTGTCTTCCAAGTGCTATTACTTGTGAATTATTTGAGATTATATCTGTTATTAAAAATACAAATAAATCTTCTTCGTTTTCATGCATAAATTTAGCCATAGCTTCTTCAATTTTTTCTTTGTCTTTCATAACATTATCTATTGAAGCTGTATTTACTTGTGCTACTTGATATTTTACACCTTTTGTGCAAAATGGTTTTGAATCGATATTTATTAATTGTTCTGGTGTGAAGTCACTTAAATCTGTTCCTGCTTTTAGCATATCCATTCCATAAGCATTCAAATCTACATTTGCAATTTTTGCAAGCTCTTCAGCTGTTTCTTTATCTTTTTCTGTCGTTGTAGGTGATTTTAATAATAATGTATCAGATATTATTGCACTTAACATAAGTCCAGCTGTAATTCTATCTAATTTTATGCCACTTACTTTGCACATATCTCTTAAGATTGTAGCTGTACAACCAACAGGCATTGCCATATAAAATAGTGGCTCTTTTGTTTCAAAATTAGCAATTTTATGATGGTCAACAACTCTTATTATTTTTGCTTTTTCTATTCCTTTTACACTTTGACCAAATTCGTTGTGGTCTACAAGCATAACTTGTCTTCCTTCTTCAACTTCTTCTAATAATTCTGGTGCTTTTACCCCAAAATAGTCTAATGCATATTGAGTTTCTTTGTTTACCTCACCTAATCTATATGCCTTTGTTTTATAAATTCCCATTGTTTTTTCAATAGCTTCTAATATTAAAGCTGATAAAATTGTGTCTGTATCTGGATTTTTGTGTCCAAATATGTATATTTCTTCCA
>USOM01000234.1 GCA_900556345.1 uncultured Clostridium sp.
ATTTTATATGTTCCCCAATTTTTTATTCAATATTTTTGGAAAACTTTTCTTCTTGATCTTCTTAAAATTGCTATTTAAATTCAATATTATAATTTTATCTAATAAAACAAGCTCAATTTTATGTAAAATTGGGCTCTAGACATTTCATTAACACATTTTTTTCAATTTTGCCAAACTTTTATCAACAAAAACTAATATTTCAGCAATAACAAAAATCGCTACCCCAATAGCAATTAACCATTTTACTACGCCAGTATAGCCTAATTTTGTATAGTCTAAGAAAAAATACGCAAATTGCTTTGAACCACCAATGCCGTAAAATGTTCCTCCCAAACTACTATACGTATACACATAAACTACATAGTTTAGTGGCTGTATTAACCATATAAATGGATAAAAAAACTTTAAATGTCCCTTTTCATCAAAAATAACGTAATCAAGTATAACTAAAATTGGTGAAAATGTATGCACCAAAAAATTAGCCAAAACTTTATTATTTATACTTTTAATCAAACGATCCATTTCAAACCCTCCTGGAGCCAAAGCAATGTGGTATATTATTGCTGTTATTGCAATTGCAACTACCAAAGCTCCTTTTAGTAAATAGTACATATCATTTTTGTATTGTTTTTTTATTATTTCAAATACTAAAAAAATCAAAAAAGCAATTAAGCAAATGATATTACTCTGTAGTGTGTAATATGATAGTAATGCTTTTCTAGAAGTTGTTTGATTTAAATTAAAAAAAATACCTAGCATTAATGAAAGACATACAAACATTTTATAACAGATACTACTTATTCTCCGTGTCATAAAATGTCCTCCTTTCCTGATGTGTTATTATTAACTGTCTTCTTATATAATTATATAATAATAATGTAGCTAATTCAAGTTTATTAGTGTTTAATCGACAAAAAAGCAACTATATTGATAAAATAGTTGCTTTTTATTTTTTAATCTTTATATCTATCTAATGAAAATTCTGTTTTTTCTAAAAATTCTTCATTATTTTTAGTTGATTTTATAACTTTTAAAACTTGTTCTGTACTTTCTGCTGCTGACATATTACTCATTGCTTTTCTAATTAATTCTGCAACTTTTAACTCTTTTGGAGTAAGTAATAAATCCTCACGTCTTGTGTTAGATCTATTAATATCAATTGCTGGGAATATTCTTCTTTCTGCCAAACTTCTATCAAGTAATACTTCCATATTACCTGTTCCTTTAAATTCTTCGAATATAACATCATCCATTCTACTTCCAGTTTCTGTTAAGGCTGTTGCAAGGATTGTTAAGCTTCCACCATTTTCTATGTTACGAGCAGCTCCAAAGAATTTCTTTGGTTTATGTAATGATGCAGGGTCAATACCTCCTGATAATGTTCTCCCTGATGCTGGTACAACTAGGTTGTATGCTCTTGCAAGTCTTGTTATACTATCTAATAATATTACAACATCTCTTCCCTGTTCTACAAGTCTTTTTGCTCTTTCTATTACCATTTCTGCAACTTTTGCATGATGTTCTGGTAATTCGTCAAATGTTGAATATATAACTTGACCTTTTATAGAACGTTTCATATCTGTAACTTCTTCTGGTCTTTCATCTATAAGTAACATTATAAGTTCACATTCTGGATTATTTGTTGTTATGCTGTTTGCTATTTCTTTTAATAATGTTGTTTTTCCTGCTTTAGGCTGAGCAACTATTAATCCTCTTTGTCCTTTACCTATTGGTGAAATTATATCTATCATTCTTGTTGCATAATTTGTAGGTATTGTTTCTAATTTTAGTCTTTCATCTGGATATATTGGTGTTAAATCTTCGAATCTTATTCTTCTTGCTGCTTTTTCTGGGTGTTCTCCATTTACCTCACCAACAAATATTAAAGATGGGAATTTTTCTCCTTCTTTACATCTTGAAATTCCTTTTACTAAATCTCCTGTTGTTAGTCTAAATCTTCTTATTTGAACAGGCGAAATATATACATCTTTTGGACTTGATAAGTAGTTGTCTCCTCTTAAAAATCCATATCCGTCAGGTAACACTTCTAATATACCTTCAATTATTTCGTCTTCTTCATTATTTACTTGATATGCAACCGCATTTGCTTCTTCTAATTTTTCTACTTCGTCATCTGAAGCATCATATCTGCGACGTGGTTCTTCTTTTTCTTCTATTTCGTCTTCTTCATCTTCTTCTAATTCTTCGTCAACTTCCTCAAATTTGTTACTTTGAATACTTTTTAAAACTTCTATAAGTTCTTCTTTTTTTAATTTTGATATATTTCTTATATTATTTTCTTTTGCTAATTTTTTTAA
>USOM01000235.1 GCA_900556345.1 uncultured Clostridium sp.
AATTAAAGAATTGTTCATTAAGATAGTGTTAAATATAATTTGAGTATATAGTAGTAACTTTAAAAAAGTTTGAGAAATAGGGAAAATTATATGATAAAAATAGAACGTTGTTATAAAAATATAAATATAAAATTAGAGGCAATATTCGTAGGTGATGATTTGTGTGCAGTAGTAACAGGAGGGGATAAGCCTCATGTTGGAGCAATATCTGTGTATTCAAAAGAAGAGGGAATAAAAACAATTTCTTTGAAAAATCATAAGGATTATATTATTGGAGAGATTTTTATAAACAGTATAAAAGATAGTTTTAATGGAAATATATCTGTGAGCTGTGGGATACATATAGATAATATATCAAAAGAGCAGATAGAAGATGTCTATGAATGTTGTAATAAAATTTTCCAAGAATCAAAGGCGGAACTTTATAAAGTTACTACTAATAGAGATGAGCATAATTGATCTTTTAAAAAGTGAATATTAATTAGAGATGAAAAAATAGGAAAATTAGGATTATTAGTAATAAAGTGACCTAAAAAAGGGCAGACTATCCCTATGAGGATAATAAAATGTAAAATATTAGGTTGTTAAAGAGCTAACTAGCTCGTTTAAGCTTGCTTAGAGAACAAATCTTATCTTCCTTTTTATTAACAATTGCAGCAATAGCAACTGTTAAAAGGCATATGTGACCTAAGGTATTTAGGTTAGATATGGAAGAAATATTTCTAACAGAGGCATTTTCAAGATTAAGATTCTTAAATCGTGAATTGTAGCGTTCTGATTCAGTTCTCTTTGAATAGTATAGTTTAAAATAATCTGATGTATCATCGACGGTTGATCTATAGTCTGTACTGATAGATTTATATTTTATACATCCTCTATTTTTATGACCATTATTATATTTAGGGTGATTACAAGGGCATTTAGAATCATCTTTTGATGTTCTAAATGGACAACAAAATTTTTGTTTTATTGAACCTTTTAGATATTGCTTACCGTCTTTATGCATTGCTAAACCTGCTTCGCATAGCGGGTTACCGCAAGAAATAGTTTCAACAGTTTTGCTGTTACGTTTATTTTTAGCAATAAAAGCTTCAGAATGTAAAACATCTTTTATGTAATTATAGTTTGCTTTAGAATCAAAACCTTTATCAGCGAGAATTTTGGAATTTTTTAAGCTAAACCAAGAATTTATTTTATCTAAAAAATTAATTAGACTTGAAACATCAGCTTTTTCGCCTGTAAGAGTTACTTCATAAATTGGCAATCCTGATTTTGCATCACACATTATTAAATTTTTATAACCCCAATAAAAAGTATAATTCTTTTTTGAATCTTCATTATTTGCAGTGTGGACTCCTAATTTACAGTCCTTATCTGATTTAGGATGTTTTTCATTAGAAAATTTATTTTTAGAAAAACATTTTGGATTATTATACTTTGTATTTGCTTTTATAGGGGTTGAATCTACAGATACTATTGAGTTATCTATGGCATCTAATTTTATAAGTTCATTTACTTGTGATTTCATTATTTCCTTTAGTAAATTATTATCAATATCATGAATAAAACGTTGGTAAACGCTATAAGAAGGTAATGGTTTAGTAATGTCAAATCCGCATAATTGAGCAATTTTTAAATTAGTATTTAAAAAATCACAAAGTAGAGTTATTTCTCTAAAATGTTCACAGTTCATAACAACAAACGCTCTAGTAAGAGCGTGACGTGAATAGCCTTTTGGTCCACGTTTTGATTCAATAAATTCAGGTATAAATGATAAATCTAAATTATCAAATATGTTTTCGTAAAAATTAATTGTTGATTGTGAAGTAAATAGATCAACTATGTTAAATATCTCTTGTCCTGTTATCATTTTTTAACCCTCCGTTAGTGCAACTAATTATTTTATGTATATGCTATTAGTTTTATCCAAAGGAGCAAAAATGATACTGAAAAATTTGAGTGATATAAAAAATCTTGGCCATAAAGGCCTTGATATATAAGGGTTAAGAAATATGATTAACCCTAAAAATTTAAGAAAATATAGAGGTGTTAAAATATCAAAAGGTCAGCGTAGAATAAGAAAACAAAAATATTTCTATCAACCTAATGATTTAGTTAAATATGATGGAAAAGTTTATACTGTTAAAGGAACTCAAAACGAAGGCAAGTATATCGCTTTAAAGGAAATTAAAAAAGTTCCTAAAGTGGAGTTATTAATACCTTATGTTTTTAAGAAAGGGCTTAACTGGAGTTATAGATTATGTTAGTGAAAACCACAGTAAATATCTGTTAATGGTTCATTTGATATTT
>USOM01000236.1 GCA_900556345.1 uncultured Clostridium sp.
AAGTTTATATTTTGTAATTTTCTAAATTTTATTAACAAAATAAAAAAATATGTATTTTTTATTCTCTAAAAAATACATATTTTTGATTAGTTGTTGTTTTTGCCTTCATTGTTGTTCCTTCATATATATCATCTAAAGGAATTGCAAAATTTATCCAACAAGAATATTTTTCATCATTATTATTTACTATATTTATTTTAAATTTCACCTTACAGTTTAGACTTTCTGTTTCAATTCCAGCTTCTTTTAAAATGCTTCCATCAAATGCAACACTTTTGTTTTCATCCATTTTGTAATGTGATACTATGTTATTATTTAAGTATTCTAATGTTATTGGATTAGAACAATCTGTATAAAATGTTGGCTCATCATAATTTGCTTTTTCATTTTCTTCGTTTGTGTATACTATGTTAAATTCTATTTTGTCATTGCCTTGAATATTTTCATTTTGATTTTCTTGTTGCTCGCTATTATAATTTTCTGTACTTTGCCTAGCATCATTGTTTGAAACATTTTCACTAGTTGTATTATTAGTGTTTGTTAAACTTATCATTCCATCATCATCAGTATTAATACTTCCGACATCTATAGATTCTGATGTATTTGATTGCGATTTTTGATTATTTAACAAGCCTTCAAACACATTTAGTGTTGAATTATCATTATTTGAATTTACACTTTTAGTCTTCGTGTCCTTTTTTAGTCCAAATTTTAAAATATTTTTATAATTTAAGCTTTTTTGACCAATGTCACTTGTTCCCTCTAAGCTTATATTATCAATATAAAGTCTTTTTATTGTATTTTTATTTGTAAGCTCTTCTCCATTATTTATATATACCGCTATGTCTGTATATTGATAAATACTCATATCTTGAAGATTTTGCTTTTCACTTAAATCTATAGCATTTGCACTACTACATATAAGGATTTTTTCAACTTTAAAAACCTGTTCTTTATTATTTTCAAATACCTGTACATTTTCTTTTGCAAATTTTTTATATTTTACATTTTTGCTTATTATATTACCATATTCAAACAGAAGTATAATTATTATAATAAAACTAGCAATAAATATTGGTATTATGAATCTATCATTTATTTTTATCTTTCTTTTAAAATTCATTTTTATTTACCTTTTCTAATTATAACTTATTATATAAATATTGCATATAATTAAATACTTTATCTGCCCAACCTGTATCACTTGCATATCTTACATTTACTGATTTTGCTGATGTTCCATTAAAATATGTACCTGTAGCTGTCAATTCATCACTAATTTTTGTTCCAGCAACATGTAAATATTTTGTAGATAAAACTTCTGCAACTTTATTTATTGCATTTTCGTAATTATCAAATGATGTTGCACTATTATATGGATCACTATCATACGCAGTAAAACCAAATAAATTATTTTTGTCATTTGCTATTTTAGATGTTCCCCATGCACTTTCGTGAATTCCTATTGATGCTAAAAATATTCCATTTACTTTATATTTTTGCTCAGCCTTGTAAAAATATTCCGCACTTTGTTCAAATATTTTGTTTTTATCACTTAGGTTATTTGATAAAACTGTTTTGAAATCACTAAGTGTTAGTCCACTTGGTACACTTAAGTCCATATCTACATTTAAATTATTTTTTAATGTTGCTATTCTATTTTTTTCTTTTATCATAGGTGTTACTGCTTCTGATGTTATGTTTGTTGTTTTTAAATATCCTTCTTTTCCATTATAAGCAACTTTTATCCATTCTTCTCCTGCTTCTTTTATTTTTACATTCAAGTATCTTGGAACATTGCATATAGTGTTTGAATCATCTTTTGCTTCTTCTTTTAAATCTTCAGCCTCTAGTAGATACATTTGATCATCTATATGTACACTATATTTTTTTAGAAAATCTGATGTTCCTTTATATATTATTTTTGTTACTACTTCCTCTAAAGTCTTACTATCTATTATTTCTTCATTTATCATTTGATCATCTTTATATTCTTGTAATGCTGTTACTTGAATTTTTCCAATTTTGCCTTCTTGTTTTACTTGTTCTTCATCTCTTGGTAAATTAGGGTTGTCCTCATACTGAGTTTCAAATTGAACATCTCTTTGTTCATTTACCATTTTTTTGTCTGAATTTGTGTTCTCAAGCATTACCTCAATTACATCTATAGATTTTTGATTTTCTTCAAATGCAACTATTGTTTGTTCTTCTTTATTGGCTGTATTTGTTGCAAATATACGGTTTTTGAAAAATGAAATTATTAATGCAATTATAATTATGGCTATAAAAAACCACATTATAC
>USOM01000237.1 GCA_900556345.1 uncultured Clostridium sp.
AGCTCCACCAATTCCATTAGAATAAGCTAATGGAACTTCTTTAGCATTTCCAGTATAATCTTGTTGAACCGCTATTAAGCAAGGAACTCCTGAACCTTCTGTATAAGTTCTTCTTACCATGTGTCCTGGTCCCTTTGGTGCAACCATAAATACATCAACATTAGCTGGTGGAACAATTTGTCCATAATGAATGTTAAACCCATGAGCAAATGCTAAAGCATTTCCCTCTTCTAAATATGGAGCTATTTCTTCCTTATATAATTTAGCTTGCTTTTCATCTGGTACTAAAACCATAACTACATCTGCAGACTTAACTGCATTTGCAACTGTAGCAACTTCTAAGCCAGCTTCCTTAACCTTATCCCAAGACTTACTGCCTTCATATAATCCAACAATTACATCAACTCCACTTTCATGAAGATTTAATGCATGTGCATGTCCTTGGCTACCATAACCAATAACTGCAACCTTTTTCCCTTTTAATAACCCTAAATTTGTGTCCTTTTCATAAAACATTTTTGCCATATTTAATACCCCCGACTTATTTATTTTTTATCTATAAAAATTTACTACCATTCATATTTTGATAGAAATGTGAACTACTCTCCACTTATAGAAGTGGGAGCTTCTTGGTCAATATACCTAACGGTACAAGTTTACCCAAGCTTACAAGGTAGTTCCTACCTCAAGATAATACCAAAATTATATTACTAATTTTAGTAAGTTTTTACTTGCATTTATATCTCTATCGTGTTTTGTACCACATTCTGGACAAGTCCACTCTCTCAATGCTAAGTTTTTCACATCAATATTCTTATATCCACATTCTGAACATAATTGACTACTTGCATAATTAGTTGGAGCAACTACAATATTTCTTCCATACCAATCAGCCTTGTATTCTAACATTGTTCTAAATTCACTCCATGCTACTTCGCTAATCACTTTTGATAATTTATTATTTTTAAGCATATTTTTTACTTTCAAATCTTCTATAGCTATAGATTGGTTTTCTCTTATTAGCTTAGTAGATAATTTGTGTAAAAAATCTTTACGTTGATTAGTTATCTTCTCATGTAATTTAGCAACCTTCAATCTTGCTTTGTATCTATTGTTACTTCCCTTTTGTTTTCTTGACAAATCCTTTTGTAGTTTAATTAATCTCTTTTCTGACTTTCTTAGATATTTTGGATTTGCTACCCTGTACCCATCACTACATATTGCAAACTCTTTAAGTCCAACATCTACACCTATTTTCTTATCAACTTTAGGTAATGCTCTATTTTCAGTATCTACTAATATAGATATAAAATATTTATTACTTGGAGTTTTTGATATAGTACAACTTTTAATAACACCAGTAAATTCTCTATGATATTTTATTTTTATCATAGTTTTTAGTTTTGGTATTTTTACATGATTATTTTCAATATATACAGTTCCTTTTTGATTATTAGTAGTATAACTATAGTAATTAGTTTTCTTAGACTTGAACTTAGGAAAACCTATAGACTTATCTCTAAAAAAGTTTTTATAAGCTTTTTCTAAGTTTTGTTGAGCATTTGCTAGTGCTAATGAGTCAACTTCTTTTAGCCATTCAAATTCTTTTTTATATTGTGCAGGTGTATTTTTTAACATTTCGCCAGTTTCTTTATAATACTCAATTTTATCAGCTAACATTTTATTATATATAAATCTAGTACACCCAAATGTTTTAACTAAATATTCTCTTTGTTCTAAATTAGGATATAATCTATATTTATAAGCTTTAAGCATTATTTTACCCCTTGATTCTCAATGTATTTTCTCACCACTTCAATAGGTGCTCCACCAGTAGTTAATTACTAT
The DNA here is from genome assembly GCA_900556345.1 of uncultured Clostridium sp. Lineage (GTDB taxonomy): Bacteria > Bacillota > Clostridia > TANB77 > CAG-508 > CAG-269. Next base: position 1,849 of record USOM01000237.1, read on the forward strand.
TGATTACAACATACTACTCTTGTTGACTATCGTCAAGTGCTATCCATCTCCCACTTATAGAAGATGGGAGAATTTCGCACATTAAGGTTAAATAAGGATATTGCTTTTTATTTTTATTTATATAAGTAAATAGCGGTTTTCCTTGAACATATTGCATATCTATAAACATTCCTCCTAATGTTATAAACAGTAGTATATTAAACTATTTTTTATTAGCTATCTTTTATTTTTTGTTAAAATATAAAATTTAATTCAATATTAAACTTTACAATTTTCTGCACAAAAAAAAAGCAACACTTGATATAATTCAAATGCTGCTTATATTAAGGTTATTAATAAAACTCAATTTTATTCCATACTTGTTTCTTTATTTATAATATTCCAAAATTCATCTTCATTAATTATTTCTATTCCAAGCTGCTTAGCCTTTTCTAACTTGCTCTTACCAGCCT
>USOM01000238.1 GCA_900556345.1 uncultured Clostridium sp.
GGGCACTGAAAAGTGCCCTTTCGAAGGGGGATGCCCTAAATTGAGTGCTTACATAATGAATATAAATATGTTATGATATATAGGTATTAGGTAATATTTTGTATGATGGTAAAAAAAATACCAACTTATAATACTATATCTTTGAAATAGTTATAATTAGGCATATCTGTTTTGTGTTAAATTTGAAAATAAAATTTCTTTTTTAATGTTTGTATATGGCTAAAAATAAAAATGAACATTTTTGAATAGAATATTATAATGAATTTTAAGTAGAAAAATGGTTGATGAAAATATTTATAGCAGGTTAAAGAAGATACAAATTTTAGTCTGTGCACATAAAAAAGACCCCAATATAAGGAACGAATATCCCTATAAAGCAATACAAGTGGGAAAAGCTCTTCATCCCAAAGAATATTTTGGCTATTTGTGTGATAATGAGGGAGATAATATTAGTGAAAAAAATTCCAGTTATTCAGAGTGGACGGCATTGTATTGGGGGTGGAAAAATATTCATGATACTAAATATTTGGGACTGTGTCATTATCGTCGGTATTTTGATATAGACATAACTGACGAGAGTATAGAGAAAATAATGAAAAATTGTGATATGATTGTCATAAAGCAGACTTATCCAATGATTTCAAAATCTGAACGTCCTTTAAATCTTATGATTCAAACCTCAAAAGAGGATTATTATATTTTTCTTGATACGTTACTTGAAATCCATTCAAGTTATAAACGGGAGATATTGAATTATTTTTATAATTCAAGAACTAGTTTCCCTTATTCAATGTTTATAGCACGAAAAGAACTTTTTGATGAATTCTGTGAATTTATATTCCCTGTTCTTTTTAGTGTGGAGGAAAAAATCAAAAAACATGGTTATACTAGACAGAGGAGAGTAATGGGATATTTGGGTGAATATTCGTTGGGACTTTTTATTGCATGTAAACATCTTAGATATTATTCTGTTCCACTCAAATTTTATTCTGATAAAGAAATATATCCCAAAAATCTAACTCGATATTATGTTCGTAAGTTGAAACAATTTTTATGGAGATATATTTATCGAATAAAAGAAATTGGTAATTCAGTACCCGATGAAACTAGTTTGCTTCCGGAAGATGTAAAAGTAGGTCTGAAGAATGACAACATTGAAATGAAAGTGTTGCAATAATATGTACTAATATGTTTTACTCAAGATTTAAGTGCTTAATTTATGAGTTAATATAAAGTTTATATTTTAGTACTAATGGAAAAGCTATAAATAGTAAAATATGTTACGTGTAAGAATGAATTGTCAATTTTGTTGTATAACATTTCTTTTATTGGTATTAACTACTTCATGCTTTTCATATATTTATTGGGATCCTACATTAGGTGGACAAATATTAAGATGTTTTGATTTTATCTTTATATATATTTTTTTTCAGAATAAGAAAAAAAATATTCATGCAAATTTTAAGAGGGAGGTTGATTGGATATTTAAATTGGCTTTTTTATCTGTAATTGGCAATACATTTTTATATCATCAATCCCCGATACAAAACATTGTAGATACATGTTCTCATGCTTTTATGTTATATTACTTCTTATTGCATTTTTATGGTATCAAAGAAAAAATAATTATTACAATATTAACAATACTAGTTTTAATGATATTGTTTATTCAACTAGTACAACAATTTACATTTCCTATAGCACCATTTGGGGTTGATATACAAGCAGAAGCAGCGGATAATGTAATTGAAATTCGTAATGGATTATTTAGATTTAGAATAGAAACAGTATGCTTTGCAATGCTAATAGTCTTTTTTTATTGGGAACAATTATTGAAAAAAATAAGACTTAGGGCTATAATTTTATTCGTTTTTTCTTTAGCTAGTATTTATTTATTTCTGACAAGACAGATTATTATTGCAGTATTATTTTCTATTTTTCTTTCAGTTTTTTTAGTAAAAAATCGAAAATTGAAAATTTGGACGTTATGTTTGTTAGCTGTTTTGTGTGTCATCTTTTATAATTGGGGAAATTTATTTTTTGAGGAATTAATAGAAAGTAGTAGAAATGAAACTAATAATGATAATATAAGAATACATAGTGCATTCTTTTTTTTAGAAAAGATATTAGCAAATCCTATTAGTTTTTTCTTGGGAAATGGAACTCCGAAAGAAGCAGTAAACTGGGGATTAAAAGAAGGTTTTTGGATATCAGATGTCGGATTTATAGGAGAATGTTTTATATACGGTTTTTTTT
>USOM01000239.1 GCA_900556345.1 uncultured Clostridium sp.
ATTTATTTGTATACACATTATAATAAATGCTGTTTTGCTCACAAGTTTTTATTATATCTATTGCCTTGTTTTTCGGAATATATTTTTCATATACTATCTTATCATTTTTTATATCATACACAACCGCGCCATTGCCTGCTATCATATATTTTGTGCTTCCTATTTCATTTGCAATTGTTTTTATCGAATCTATACTTCTTCCTGAAGCTATTATTACTTCTGTTCCTTTTTGTATTGTTTGTTTTATTACTCTTTTTGTATTTTCTGTTACTTCCCCATAGCTATTTAGCATTGTTCCATCTAAGTCTACTGCTACCATTTTGTACATTTTTTCTCTCGTTCCTTTCGCTTTTTTTGCATTATTATATACCTTTTTTGAGTTTTTTACAACAAATTTCACTAGCAAAAAATGCAGGAATTATTTTCCCGCATTTTTTATCTTCTTTTTGCATATTGTTAAAATTATAATTATACCAACTATAATTCCAACAATCAAGGAAACTGTAAAAACCCCATTAGAAATTTTTTCTATAGTTTCATTTGCATTGTAATTATCTTCTTTTCCTGCTATAGATTGAGTTTGTGTATTATTTTCTAATATATCTGGATGCTTGCTCTTATATTCCTCAAATTTTTCTAGAAACTTATCATAATTTTCTGGAATTTCCGAAATTCTTTCCACCTCATATTCTCCATTAACTTTCTTAAATTTGATAAATCCTATATTATTTCCCTTAGTTTCCCAAACTGTATTTTCCTCTGAATATGGTGTTACATTAAAATTTATTGATACATCCAACTCCCCATTTTCGTCATATGATATACCATATCCTGCAAGTTCATAACTTGTTATTCTTTTCTCAATAGGTGTTTCCTCACTTTTAAATGTATCTAACCATTCACTACCTGCTGTATTAATAGCTTGTCTTATTTTTATATTTTCTATTCCATCATAATCTGCAAAAACTCTACTTGAAAATGCAAACATTATAAATATTAATATAAACGATATATATAGTTTCTTCATAATTTACTCACCCACCTTTTCTAATAAAATTTCTGCTTTATTTCCGTGATAATCAACATAAACAGTAAGTTTATCTGTTAAATCATATTTTGTTAAATCAAATGTACAATTAGATTCGTAAATTCCATCATCATCAATAAATCCTCCTCCATTTGCTCTTGGACTCATTGACATTTCGAATTTTTTTCCGTTTTCATTTTCTATGTATTTATCATATTTCCAAATTTCTACCTCTCTTTTTTGCCATTCTATATATTCTGGTGTATATCTTATTTTTCTTTCTAAATAATTTAACATATCGGTAGTTTTTAGTTCATCATCTTGTGGCAATAAATCCCAATATTTTAATTCCGGAGTTGTTGGCCTTTCTTGATGTTTTTCTGCTTTAAATTTTAGTTTCAAATCAATTCCTGTTGTATATGAGGTTGCAGATAGCACATTAAAATCATTATTTGTTGTACTTATTTGTTTGTATATTGTTGTTTTTCTATTATACATCTTTTCTGGTACATCAACTGTAAAATCCCACGAACCTTGTATGGTAATTTCTTCGTCTCCAAGCAAGGTTTCTTCTTTATTTGAAATTTTGATTTTTGTTAAACTAAAATTCAACTTTTTGCTCTTTGGAAAAGCTTCTCCTTCTGTATACATATTGTAAACTACCTTTATAGGATTTTCTCCTCTGTTTTGTATGTATGCATTTAATCCTGCATTTTCTGATATATTATTTCCATTTTCGTCTGTTATTTTTAAGTCTGGAAAATTAACCTCCCAAATATCTTTAGGATTTACTACTTCTTTTACCTCGTCTGGAAGAGTAACTTTTATTATCATACTTAAATTAAAATCATCCATTACAAATTCTTCTACTTTTATTTTTGTATTTATATTTTGAATTATTTTGCCATTTTCCTCATTTTTAGCATTACCTGTTGAAGTTTGATTTTCCATATCTATATTTTCGACATATCCCTCATTCATTGCTGTTTCCATACCTTTACTGGTTCCAAAAAAGTTGTCATATATTTTTTGGGATATTTCCTTTGCAAATACCATTCCTGAACACGATAAAATCATTAAAATTGTTGCAACTAATGGTTTTATTATATTAATCTTTTTAGGCATTTTCTTTTCCTCCTTAATAAAGTCGGATATAGAAATTTTGGTTTTGGTTTTTTCTAAAATTCTTTCTTTATTAATATTCATCACTATACCCTCCTTTTAAT
>USOM01000240.1 GCA_900556345.1 uncultured Clostridium sp.
ACATAATAGAAGTATCAGGCTTAGAAAATGTAATGTATTTTGAGAAAGTAATAATTATGGGAAAAGGTATGGGATATGTAAATGCCATATATGAAAATTCGGTAATTGTTGCTATAGTAAAAGAGGACAAAAGGATAGAGATAGGTGACGTTGCAAATTCAACTGGTGAAATATTTAAAGCAGTTTACTCAGATGATGCAATGGGAAGAATTATTGATATCTTTGGTGTAGACCAATTATCTGGAAAGCCATTTGAAAAATTCAAATATATTGATATTGAAAAGCCAAATGTACCAATTATGGATAGAACAGCTGTATGTAGACCTCTTCTTACTGGAATTGCAGGTATTGATTTAATATATCCTATTGGAAAAGGTCAAAGACAATTAATTATAGGAGATAAGAAAACTGGTAAAACTCAAATAGCATTAGATACTATAGTTAATCAAGGCCGTGTAGCAAAAGAAAATGGAAAAATGGTATGTATATATATTGCTGTTGGAAAAACTAAAAAAGAAATAAAATCAATATATAATGAATTATTAAAAAAGAATGCACTTTCATATACAATAATGGTTGTTGCAACAAATGATAATAAAACGCCAGTAATTAGCCTTATTCCTTATGTTGGAATGTCAATTGCAGAAGAATATATGGAAAAAGGACAAGACGTGTTAGTTGTAATAGATGACCTAAAAAAACATGCAGAAGTATATAGAGAAATAAGTTTGGTATCAAATAAAACACCGGGTAGAGAAGCTTATCCAGCAGATATTTTCTATACTCACTCAAGACTTCTTGAAAAAGGTTGTCAACATAAAAATGGAGGTTCTATAACAGTACTTCCAATAGTAGAAACAAAAGGTGGAGACATAACAGATTATATTTCTACAAATATCATATCAATAACAGATGGACAAATTGTTTTGTCAAATAAATCTTTCTTAAAAGGTCAAAAACCTGCTATAGATTATGGAATATCAGTTTCAAGATTAGGTGGAGCAGTTCAAACTCCTAAAATAAAAAAATTAGGTGCGACAGTAAGGCTAAAACTTTTAAATTATCTAGAAACAAAAGATGTATATGAACTTGCAAATACAGATGAATTAAGTGATGATTTAAAAGAAAAATTAAAAGAAGGAAAGAAAATAGAAATGCTACTTAGACAAGAAAAATTCGAACCATTTTCTAGCCAAGAAATATTAGATAGATTCGAGGACTTTGGAGAATAATTTTGAAATTTAATTACGAAAGGAAAAAAATATGAAAATAAAAAGTGTTGTAAAAGTAATGAATTTCTATTCTTTATTAAGAGTTGATTCATCAAAAAAGAAGGCAGAAAAATACTTTGGGTATGAGCAGGCTGTTAGAGAATTTATAGATAATATTTTAAATAACAAAAACTTAATATTAGATAAAAAAATGATAAAAATGAATGAAAGAGGAAGAGAGTTAAACATTTATATCGCAAACGATTTAGGCTTTTGTGGTAGCTTTAACTCAAATATAAATGAGGTATTAAGACAAGACAAAGATAGTGATAAAATAATAATTGGAAAAAAAATAATACAAAATAAATCATTTGATAATGTAATGTTATCAATGTCAAAAGATGAGTATTTTGAAAGCAGTGGACAAATAAATAAGATAATGTTCGATGCCATAAAAGACAAAAAATACAAATCAATAAATCTTATATATAACCATTATTACAATGTTAGTAGAATTGAACGTGTAAAAAGACAAATATTACCTTTAGAAAAAACAAAGACAAAAAAAGATGAATATAATGATGACTTTGCGGTAGAGGGAAATATTAACAGTATATTATTAAATATAATAGCTTTATATTTAGGATATGAAATAAAGGTCGCAGTAGAAAACAGTTATGCATCTGAAAATATTATGAGACAAATGATAACAAAAGAATCATTAAAGAAAATAGACGAAATTGAAGAAGAAAAACAAAGAGAAGAAAGAAAAGAAAAACAAATAAGGAGAATTAATATGGATATTACAAAAATTTTTGCTGAGCTTAACTATACGATTTATGACATAAATGGAGAATGCCCACCTTGTTCTATTGTAGAGAACGGGCGTCTCATAGGTTTTGTTCGTGAAGATTTAATTGTTGACATGGCAGAGGGAGCAAGTCAACACAGAGAAAAAATTGAAAGTATTATTGGCGGATAGCCAGGAGATGGTCAAACAGGCGGTAGCAGAAAAATTAAGGGAAGATGAAAACATT
>USOM01000241.1 GCA_900556345.1 uncultured Clostridium sp.
CATATTTAAACTAAAAGTGCTATAATGAAACTGTAATTATAAAAAATATATACAATAAATAAAAAATATGTTATAATAGAGGTATCTGAGGAAACGGAGGGATGAAATATGTTTGAAACAAAATATAGTAAATTTTTAACAATATTGTTAGTGGTAATAATAGTAGCAATAATATGTCTTGGAGGATATTTAGGATATAGTTATTTTGAAAGTAGTTCAAAGGTAAATGATGCCGATAAATATGTATCAAATTTTGTAGAAGAAGTTTCAAATACTACATCTAAAAATAATACAGATGAAGGAGAAGGAAGCATTTCATCAAATATAGCAGCAGCAGAAACAGGTTCAAGCAATTCAAGTAAAACACAAACATATAAAGGATTTAATGTATTGGGAACAATAGAAATTCCAAAAACAAATGTAAAATATCCAGTGTTAGAAGGACCTGCTAGTAACGATAAAATCGAAGTAGCAGTTGCAGTACAATATCCATTAAATGCAACATTAAATACAGAAGGAAATGTAGTTATTGCAGGACATAACTATAGAAATGGTACATTTTTTTCGGATAATCAAAAATTACAAAATGGAGATAAAATCTACATAACAGATTTAAATGGAAACAAAGTAGAATATAAAGTTTATAACACACAAATAATAGAGGCAAACGACAATTCTATCTATAATAGAGATACAGATGGAAAAAGAGAAATAACATTATATTCTTGTACAGATGACTTAGCTGGAAGATTCATTGTTGAAGCAAGAGCAGATTAGAATAATTAATAAAGGAATTTTTAAAATTCCTTTATTTTTTTTTATCAATCGTATATAATAAGGCAAATGGAGGTAAAGCAATGAATAAAACAGAAGCAAAAAAAAGAATTGAAGAATTAACTAAAAAAACATCATATTATGCAGGAAAATACTATGATGATGATAAACCAGAAATAAGTGATTTTGAATATGATATGATGATGTTAGAATTAAGAACATTGGAAAATCAATATCCAGAATTAATACAAAAAGATTCTTACACACAACACGTAGGGGGAAATGTAAAAGCAGGATTTAGCAAAGTAGAGCACGAAGTACCACTATTAAGTATGCAAGATATTTTTAATGTTCAAGAAATAGATGACTATGTAAATAAAATACAAAAACAAGCAGAAGAAAATAAAATAGAAAATAAAAACTTTGTAGTAGAAACAAAAATAGATGGATTAACAGCATCATTAGAATATAAAGATGGAATATTTGTAAGAGGTTCAACAAGAGGAAATGGACTAGTTGGAGAAGATGTTACAGAAAATTTAAAAACAATAAAAAATATACCAAAAGAGCTAACAGAAAAAGTCACAATTACAGTACGTGGAGAGGTATTTATAAGTAGCAAAGATTTTGAGAAAATGAATCAAGAAAGAGAAGAAAAAGGAGAAGAAACATTTGCAAATGCACGTAATGCAGCAGCTGGTTCATTAAGACAATTAGACAGTAAAATAACTGAAAAAAGGCCGTTAGATATTTATGTATATAATATCCAAAAAATAGAGGGAAAACAAATTTCATCACATTATGAAGCTTTAAAATATTTAGAAAAATTAGGATTTAATGTAAATCCTATTAAAATTTTCTGCAAAAATGAACGAGAAGTAAATGAAGCAATAAAAGAAATTGGAAGCAAAAGAGATAGTCTAACATTTGGGATAGATGGAGCAGTTATAAAAGTAGATGATTTAAATTTTAGAGAAATATTAGGAACAACAGCCAAAAATCCAAGATGGCAAATTGCATACAAATATCCTCCAGAGCAGAAAAAAACAAAGCTAATAGATATAGTATGTAATGTAGGAAGAACAGGAGTTATAACACCACTTGCAATACTAGAACCTGTAAGTGTTGCAGGATCTACAATATCAAAAACAACGCTTCATAATGAAGACTTTATAAAAGAAAAAGAAATAAAAATAGGAGATACAGTTGTAATTCAAAAAGCAGGAGATGTTATACCTGAAATTGTAAAGGTTATAAAAGAAGATAGAGATGGAACAGAAAAAGAATTTAAAATGCCAGAAGTATGTCCTGTATGTGGAGCAAAAACAGTAAGAGAAGAAGGAGAGTCTGCTGTAAGATGTACAGGAACAGAGTGTCCGGCAAAACTATATAGAAATTTAGTACATTTTGTATCGCGTGAAGCTATGAATATAGATGGTTTAGGAGAAAATATAATAGACCAACTAATGGAT
>USOM01000242.1 GCA_900556345.1 uncultured Clostridium sp.
ACTAATATAGTTTTATCTGTTATTGCATTCTTTAATTCTTCTAAATCAATAAATCCTTCTTCATTAACATCTAAATAAGTTACTTCAAACCCATTTTTTTCTAAGTATTCACAAGTATGAAGAACAGCATGATGTTCTATTTTAGTTGTTATTATATGATTTCCTTTTTTTCTATGTGCTGATGCAATACCTTTAATTGCCCAGTTATCTGACTCAGATCCACCACCTGTGAAGTAAACCTCATTCATATCACAATTTAAAGCTTTAGCAACTTGCCCTCTTGCTTTATCTATCGCCATTTTAGTTTCTCTTGATATTCCATAAAAAGATGATGGATTACCAAACTTTTGTGTGAAATATGGCATCATTTCTTCTAATACTTCTGGCTTTACTTTTGTTGTTGCTCCATTATCAAAGTAATATGTATTCATAATACTCAAACCTCGCTTTCTTAGATATCTTATTTTATAATATTTTACATTTAAGCTTAGTTTATTATATTATTCTGACAAAATTTTGTGAATTTCATCCATCTTTTCCATTGCGGTTTTATAGCCACATTTATAACATTTTTCAATTTGATTGCTATCTAAAAAGCCTATTTCATCATCAGTTGGGATTGTTAATATAAAATCACTTTTTTCTACATCATCCTCAATTATTTTATTTCCCATAATGTCTATTGCTCTTAGCACAATATCCATAACATTACTATTATTTGTAATTTCTATTGGTGCAAAATTTACTGTTATTACCTTATTAGCCCCACATTTTGTAACCTCGCTTACAGGTATATTATCAATTGTTCCCCCATCTAAAAATATATGATTTTCATACTCATATGGACAAAACACACCTGGGAAACTGCTACTTGCCCTAACAGCTGCACCAACTGATATATCTGTTATATATTTGTTATAACTTTTATTTTTCTTTTCCTTAGACGTAAAAACATATTCTTTACCATCTTTTATATCAATTGTTGGAATAACTATGGGCATTTTCATATCAGACATTTTATAAATATTTTTTCTGTTTGCAAATTCGTTGTACAAATCCTCAATTGAATTTCCATCATTTATTCCAGATATATTAAACTTTTTATTTACAATATAACCACCAACGCCATTTATAATAGACCCTGCACCCATACTTGTTATTGTTTTTCCATATCTTTTAAATAGTTCATATATATGTACAGGACTATATCCCATTGCATAAAGTGATGCAACTAAGCTTCCTGAACTCGTTCCTCCTATTACATCTATTTTTATATTCTGTTCCTCAAATGCTTTTAGTACTCCTATGTGCACTGCTCCTCTTATTCCTCCACCAGATAAGGCTAAACCTAATTTCATTAATTATCATCTCCTTTTTTGTATTTTGAAATTGGGACGGTTCCTTTTTCAAAAAAGAACCGTCCCAATTTCAAAATTTCGCGAAAAGAACCGTCCCAAATCAGAAAAAAGTAGCAATGTTCTTCTTAAACTTTTGCTACTTTTTTATTCTATCCTATTTTTTTATATAATATACATTTTCAACTGTTACTTGTTCTTTGCTATAATCTCCTATTTTGTCAGGATAATTTTCTTTTTTTAATTTTGATGTATCTTGAATTTTGTTACCATTATTATCAAAATACATTTTTTCCTCATTATCTATTATTATAATATAGTCATCATTTTCTGTTTGAACTCCAGGCTTTTCTATTTTCGCAATCTCTTTCATTTCAGATGAGTAAAATTCGCTTGTATTTTGGCCTTTTTCTACTGCTTGAATTATATTTTTTCCTTTTATTTTTTGCAAAGAACTGTATTTCATATCTAAAACTACTTTTCCGTTGCTGTTTATTACCCCAAGATTTCCATTATCGTCTGTTGCAACAAAGTAAGTTCCGTATAAATATTCTATATATCTATAATTTTCATCTACTAATTTGTTTCCATCTTTATCTATAATTCCATAATATGTTATATTATTATTCAATATAGTTGATATTTGATAATCTGAATTTTCTGTTTTATATACTGTTCTATTATAGTTTATATCTACTACATTTCCTTGATTATCATATACTTTATTATTTGTTCCTGCCTTTGCATATAGGTAAATTCCCTTTGATTCTATTGAGTCTTGCTCAACTTCTACAATTATTTTTCCATCTAGTTTTGCTACACCATATTTTTTATTTTTTTGTAAAATTATTATATCATTATCATCATAATATGTCATAG
>USOM01000243.1 GCA_900556345.1 uncultured Clostridium sp.
ATACTTTTTTCACCTTTATACTAACCTTATTTTCTTTTTACATCTGTATAGATAGAATTGTAGAAATGCTACTTATGATATTCACGGGTGTTTCAAGTTCATATTGGGGGCCTTTCAAATATACCTTAGCACTGGCATGTCCTGCATTTGCATTTGCATTTTCTGGTAAATCAAGTTTTGCACATGATAGAGCTCACAAAGTAACGTTATTTTATACATATTTAACAGCAATTTATATAATTGCAATTTCAATGTTTACACAATGGTTAAATGGTGGATTATGGATATTATTTACGTCTGTTCCTAACTATGCAAATATAGTTACAGAATTTCCAAGTATGGTAAAACATGCATTTTCAGCTGTATCGCTATATATACCTTTAGTAACATTTTACCCATTCATAACTAAAAAAATAATTATGGGAATAAATGATTCTTCTGAACAAATAAAATCAATTTGGGATTATGCAGGTATAAATTTATCAGATTCATCTATAAAACATAATGCATATATGTGTGATGTAAGTTTTGCTTATGATTTCAATACAGGAAAAAAAGTAACATTTGGAGAAACAGCAAGATATAGATCACTTCTTGTTTGTGGTGGTTCTGGTTCTGGTAAAACCTCAAGAATTTTTGAACCTATGATAGCTCAAGATATTGAAAAGAAATTTTTCTTTAAGGAAGCATCAAAAGAACTTGGTTTCACTGCTTTAAAAACAGGAATAGCTTCACTTACAGGTCCTTATAGTAACGATTATTTGAATGATAATTTTAAATTAAGTATGCTAACTCCTGCTTTTGGAAAAGAAACTTTATACAGCACATTTATGCAAAAAATGATGCTTACAAGTTCTCCTAAGCCAATTTATAGAGATGTTGGTATGACTTATCTATCACCTGATAGTGAAAGTATTTTTAAAATGATAGATGTTTGCAATAATTATGGTGTTTCTTATGTATTATTAGACCCATTAAATCCTGCTGATTCAATCGGTCTTAACCCATTTGTATATGATGATCCAAACACAATTGCTGTAACAATTTCTTCTACATTAAATGGAATAAAAGCTCCAGATTATGATAATTACTCCGAAGATGTTGTTATTCAAGTATTAGAAAACTTAACAATACTTTTAAAATTAATATATCCTCAAATGAATGATGGTATACTTCCAAATATGGAAGATTTGTTAAAACTTTTAAACAACTTTAGTTTAGTACAAAAAATGTGTGAAATTTTAAAGAAAGACCACGAACTTGCAGAAGAATATTCAATGTTACTTACATTTTTCCAAAAGAATTTTTATCCTGATGGAAAAGGTCTAGATAATATGGAAAAATATGCTTTTTATATATCAAGTAGATTAGAGAATTTATTACGTTCTTCAAAAATTAAAAATATTTTATGTAACAGACATAACAATATTAATTTTGATGAAAGTTTAAAAAATGGTACTTTCATTTTTATTTGCACTCGTCGTGGAGATTCTGGAAAATTTGCAAGTACAGCATTTGGTTTATTCTTCTTAATATCAATGCAAAATGCAGTTTTAAGGAGACCTGGTAATGAAAAAACTCGTATTCCTCATTACCTATACATTGATGAGTTTCCAGACTTTGTAACAAAAGATACAGAAACAATATTTACAATGTACAGAAAATATTGTGTTGGAACTACAATTTCTGCCCAAAGTATTTCAATGTTTGGTACATCTGGCGTTACAAATGTAAGTCTTGGAGATGTTGTTAAAGAAAATTCTGCTATGGCTAAATTTAATAGTACAATTCTTTCTAATTGTGCAAGTAAGGTTTACACAGGTGGTGCAGCTCCTATCGATGAATTACAATGGTGGCAAAAAGAAATTGGTCAATGGAAACAATGGCAATATTCTCGTACTTATGATGGTGCAAAAAATCAGCTTGACCCTAAACTTGGTGGTATCAAATTCGATTACAAAGATAAGGTTATGGCAGGAAGTATGCAGTTCTTAACAGATGATAAATGTGCATACAAAATTGTTGGAGATAATGGTGCTCCTCAAAATAGTGATGGTATTATAAACTTTATGGCTCCTAAATATAAGGAAAAACATAAAGGTAAAAAATATGATTTTACAAAATATACTTCTAGTGATGCGATATCTGATTCTGATGATACTTCATCAACTACTAAAAAGTTTAATCCTAGAAAGGTTTCTTTTAAGGATAAATCTACTGATGA
>USOM01000244.1 GCA_900556345.1 uncultured Clostridium sp.
ATTATGTATAATTCATTGTCTATTTCTAAAATTATATATGTATTAAATGCTATTCCTATAAATTTATATTGAATTTTTTGAGCATCTGCATTACTTTCAAATATTGATACATTTTTATCTTCCATATTGTCATCTAAGGCATAAAATCCTGCTTCTTCCTCTTCTTTTTTCTCAGATTCTGGTTGTTTTCTACCTCCATAAGGCTCTTTTCCAAATAATTCTTTATACATTTCTTCAAATGATAGAATTTTTTCTTTGCTGTCTTGAGGTGATGTTTTTTCTGATGGTTGCTGCTTTGCGTTTATTTCTGCATTTTGAGGCATTTCTTGATTTTGCATTTCATTCGTCTCATCATTATTTGTTTTCTCAGTATTTTCTACTACATTTGTATTTGCTCCATATAAAGCTTCATCTTCATTTAATACTTGTGAATTTTCGTTATCTTTATCTGAATTATCAAATACAATTGGTATTATCGTTTCATTTTCTAGACTTTCGGCATTTACTTTTTCTTCTTGTAATGCCTTTGGTAATTCTGTTTCCTCTTGTACAACTTCAGCTTTTTCTTCTTTGCTTTCTTGCTCTACAACAGGCGAAATTATTTCATTGTATTTTTGTTCCATTTCTTTATATGTGTCTGTTAATTGTAAATTTGGATTTTGTTCAACTTCTTTTTTTAAATCATCTTGCAATGATTTTAGTTTTTCAAATATATCTTGATTTGACATTACAGTTTTATTTTCAAGTACAGAGTTTACTGGCTTTACATCTGTTTGGTTATTTTCTTCTTTTCTACTATTAAATACATCTTCTACAATATTTCCAGTTTGCTCTTGTGTAGCTACTGAATAAGTTTTGGCTGCTAATTCATTTGCATTTTGTATTTTAAATGCATTCTCATTTGCTTTTTTTATTTCTTCTGTTTTTTCTCTATCTGTCATAAATCCTGCATTTAATAATGTATCTTTTATTGCGTGAAACATTGATTTAAAAGCTATACTTTCTTCTGCAAATCTTACCTCTAATTTTGCTGGGTGAACATTTACATCAACTTTTGATGGTGGCATTTCTATATCTAAAACTAAAAATGCAAATTTTCCTATTGGAAGCATTCCTTTAAATGCTTGTTCAACTGCTGATGATAATGTTTTATCTTTTATATATCTTTTATTTACAAAAAATATTTGGTTAGACCTATTTGATCTTGCAATTGTTGGATTTCCTATTACTCCTTTTATTTTCATATATTCATATTCGTAATCTACGTTTATTATATTGTTTGCAACTTCTTTTCCGAATATACTATATATTACACCTGTTAAATCTCCATTTCCATTTGTTTGAAGAACTATCTTTCCAGAGTTTATAAATTTTATTGCTATTTCTGGGTGAACTAATGCAATTCTTGTTACTACATCTTCAATATAACCTGATTCTGTAAAATCTTTTTTTAAAAATTTGTATCTTACAGGTGTATTGAAAAATAGATTTCTAACAGTAATTGTTGTTCCTTTTGAACATCCTATTTCGTCAAATGATAAAATATCTCCACCTTCAACTACTATTCTGTTTCCTATTTGTTCTGTTTCTGTTTTACTTACAAGCTCAACATTTGCAATTGCTGCAATACTTGCTAATGCCTCTCCTCTGAACCCCATAGATTTTACAGTATCTAAGTCATCAGCATTTCTTATCTTACTTGTTGCATGACGCTCAAATGCTAACTCTACATCATCTTTTGCTATTCCTTTTCCATTATCTGTTATTCTTATAAATGAAATTCCTCCATTTTTTATCTCTATAGTAACATGAGTTGCACCTGCATCTATTGAGTTTTCAACCATTTCTTTTATTACTGATGCTGGTCTTTCTATAACTTCTCCTGCTGCTATTTTGTTTATTGTTAAATCATCTAATAATACTATGTTTCCCATATAATTTCTTCCTTTCTTTTCTCATTGGGACCGTTTTTTGTATTGGGACCGTTTCTTTTTTCATTAAGATCGTTTCTTTTCGCGAAAAGAAACGGTCCTAACAGAAAAAGAAACGATCTTTTTGTGAAAGGAAACGGTCCCGATGCAAAAAAATTATATCATTAAAAATTTATGTTTTCAACTGCTGTAACACAATTTTTTTTAATTCATATTATATAGCATACGAAAGTTAAAAAACTTAAAAATTTTTAAGCAAGGAGGTTTTTATATGTGCTGTAACAATGA
>USOM01000245.1 GCA_900556345.1 uncultured Clostridium sp.
CTATAACATATTTTATAACTACATTTTGATATTCATATTTATAAAAATAATATTTAAAGAATCTATTATAAAAACATTTTTATTTACAATATTACCTACGATTTTTTATGCTTTAATAGGGTTATTTTTACTAAAGCCATTTCTTATTTTATTAAACATATCTTCGGAGCAAATTGAAATTACACCAATCTATAAACTTATTTACATGGTGGTATTATATAGCATAGCATTTATAATTGTTACTTTGATAAAAAATAAAAATATTTCATTAACATTACCTGAAACATTCAATAAGAAAGATAAAATAATTATATTAAACAATTTATTCTTAGGATTTATAACATTATGTATTGAACTTGCTATAACTGCTTCATATACTGACATATTGCCTGTTAAAATTACATTTCTTAGTTTTATAACATCACTCGCCTATTTCTTTGTAAGCTTTAACAGTCTAACCAGAGCAATGAAACTAAAAATCACTACTATTAACTTACAAAATGCTGAGAATTATAATAAGACTCTTTCTATTCTTTATGATAACGTAAAAGCATTTAAACACGATTTTGATAATATGGTTTTTACAATAGGTGGCTTTATTGATACCAATGATATAACTGGTTTAAAGTCCTACTATAACAGCCTTGAAAAAGAGTGTCACCAAGTAAACAATTTGAATTTACTTAATCCTACTCTTATAAACAATCCTGGTATTTATAATTTGCTTACCATAAAATATCAAAAAGCACAATTGAAAAATGTAGAAATTGATTTTGATTTTTTCTTTGATTTAAATAAACTTAATATGCCAATATATGATTTTTCCAGAATATTAGGTATTTTTTTAGATAATGCAATAGAAGCTGCTACTATTTCTAAAGAAAAAATCATAAAAATTATGTTTAGAGATTCTTCAAGATCTAATATTCAAATTATTCAAATAGAGAATTCATATACTAATAAAAATGTTGATACTAACAAAATATTTAAAAAAGGTGTAACTGAAAAAGAACAACATTTAGGAATGGGGCTTTGGGAAGTTATGCAAATTTTAAAAAGAAACAATAATGTTAATTTAATTACAGAAAAAAATGACTTATACTTTAAACAATGTTTAGAAATATATTATTAGAAGTATAAAAATGAGTCCACTGAAAAGTGGTCTCATTTTTATACTTTTGATTAATCTTTTTTTATTAATGATGCTGGCATTTTTGGTTGATGTAAATACCAAAAAGTATGACAAGCTGTATTAGTTGATTTTGCATATTTTTCTGAAATCTTTGCTAAAAATTTTAACATAATAAATTCCTCCCTTTTATGTAAAAAATTTTATATAATAAAAGATATTGCCGGCAAATATCCTTTTATTATTCTATGTATTAGAGATACAATCTTCTTTGTATACTTCATAACCATATTTATTTTTGGTTAATTTGTATGCAAATCTTGTTATTGTTATACTTTGAATAAAATATCCAAATACTAAAATATTTGAAATTTCATTATTAGGTATTATACAAGCTACCAAAATTGCAACACTTAATAATATGTAAGATGCTATCTTCTTCTGTTTTCTTTCCTTCTTAGAAAGTATAGGAACATTTTCTGTATCTGCTGGTGCGTACAAATGGACCATTACCATTCCGAAAATCCAGACTGATAATGCAATTATATATTTTAAAATTAGGTTGTTGAAAATGATATAACTTGATATTTTTGCCACGCCGCAGTAAATAAGTGTTGTTCCAGCTATACATCCTATATGTGTTTTTAAATGAAATCCCCCAGAAGATGCTCTATATGGCAACAATAAAATTACAGTTAATAAAGTTAGCTTGAATACTCCTAAAATATAAGATAATCCCAAAATAATAAAATTTTTAGGTAGTTCACCTATTAAAAGGTGCAAACCATAGTTTATTATTTCTGCTTTTTCATCATCAACATCGGGCATTTCTTTTCGTATTTTGTTAGTTAATAATAAACATATTTTGTCTATCACTTCACTCACCTCGCTTTTCTTAAGCTGTCTTAATTCTAACACATATTTTTGAATTTTATTCATTTTGTTTATCAAATGTCTTTTTTCATTTGTAAATTGATACATAAAAATTTTTGTATCGCTTTTATGTAGTTTCGTAAAAAGGAATATAGAAGATTTTTTCTTCTATATTCCTTTTG
>USOM01000246.1 GCA_900556345.1 uncultured Clostridium sp.
ACCTAAATGTGATATATTAAAAAAGATAAAAATGGCAGGGGGGCTAGTTTGTGGAAGAACAAGAAATGGATTATAAGAAAACAATATTAATAGTTGATGATGAAAAGATGATACTAAACCTATTATCATGTAATCTAATAAAAGAGGGATATAATGTTATAGAAGCAAAAGATGGATTAGAGGCAATAACTATTGCTCAAGAAGAAAAACCAGACTTAATTTTACTTGATGTAATGCTTCCAAAACTTGACGGATTATCAGTATGTAAAAGAGTGAAAAATATAATGAATGTGCCTATACTTATGGTAACAGCAAAGGATGAAGAATTAGATAAAATAGTAGGTTTAGAATTAGGGGCAGATGACTATATAACAAAGCCATTTAGTATAAGAGAACTATTAGCAAGAGTTAAGGCAAATCTTAGAAAAGCAGATGTAATTGCAAATGTAAAAAAAGAAGTAAAAGAAGTAAAGAAGCCAGAAGAAACACCAGAATTAAAAAGAACAAACATAATAAAAGTAGGTGTATTAACATTAGATTTAGATAGATTTGAAGTTATGGTAAATGATAGAATTGTAGATTTAACATTAAGAGAATTTGAAGTATTAAAATTTTTAGCATCAGACCCAGGACAGGTTATAACAAGAGAAACATTACTTGAAAAAGTTTGGGGATACGAATATTATGGAGATATTAGAACAGTAGATGTAACAGTAAGACGTATAAGAGAAAAGATAGAAAGAGATACATCAAATCCAAAAATATTAATAACTAAAAGAGGTGTAGGTTATTACATAGCTACATAATTAGTTAAGTAAAAGAGCTTAATAAATACCATATTAAGCTCTTTATTTAAATAAATTAAGGGAGAATATTTTATGTTATATATAAAAGAAAATAAAGGTATTACAATTACAGCATTAGTAATAATGATAATAGTAATAATGCTATTAGCAGGAATAACAATAACACAAGGTTCAGATTTAATAAAAAACACAAAAGTTGAAACATATCTAACTAATATGATAACAATAAGGTCAAAAGCAAAAGTATATGCAGAAGAAACAAATGCAGAGGTTTGGGATGCAGAAGATAAAACCAGCAAGAGAGAGGAAATCTATTCTGAAAAATATAAATTAACAAAATCAAGCAACCAAACAGACCTAATAGCAAAAGTAGATAGCAAAGTAAATACGGGAAATGGCTGTGAATGTTATGATATAACTACAGATGCTTTAAAAGATATGGGATTAGATGAATTAGCAAGTAATTCAAGTAATGGAGACTATGTTGTAGTATATGATTCAAGTAACTATAGAAACTTAGAAATAATATATGTACCAGGAGTTGAATATAAAGGGACAACATACTATACTCTATCAACCCTGCAAGAAGCTATTGATAAATAAAAAAATAAGAGGATGACTTTAGAAAAAGGAAAAATAGAAAGGATTTTTACAATAAAATGAAAGAAAAAGAAGAAGAAAGATTAAGAAACTTAAAAGAAATAGAAAAGGTTTTTTTTGATAAAGGTGTTGAATATATAGCAGGAATAGATGAAGCGGGACGTGGGCCATTGGCAGGTCCCGTTGTTGTTGCATCTGTAATAATGCCCAAAGATTCAATGATAGAGGGAATAAATGATTCTAAAAAAATATCTGAAAAAAAGAGAGAAAAATTATATGATATTATTTTAGAAGAAGCTGTAAGTTATGGAATAGGAATAGTTTATCAAGATGAGATAGACAAAATAAATATTTTGCAAGCAACTAAAAAAGGCCTAACAGAAGCGGTTGAACAAATGAAAATAAAACCAAATTTAATAATGGTAGATGCACTAACAGGAATAGACACATTAGGAATACCATATAAATCAATAATAAAAGGTGATGCCAAATGCTATTCAATTTCAGCAGCATCAATAATAGCAAAAGTAACAAGGGACAGAATAATGAGAGAATGGGACAAAGTATACCCACAATATGGATTTGGATCACATAAAGGCTACGGAACAGCTAAACACATAGCAGCATTAAAAGAATACGGACCTTGCGAAATACATAGAAGAAGTTTTATAAAACATTTTGTGAAATAAATTTTTTCTGATTTGGGACGGTTCTTTTTCCGAAAAAGAACCGTCCCAAATCAAAAAAATGAGAGGAGAAAATATGAATATTTTAG
>USOM01000247.1 GCA_900556345.1 uncultured Clostridium sp.
AAATAGAAGAACTTGATCCTGATAAAATTATAACAGAAACAAAAAAAGAAGCAGAGGAAAGCCTATATCCGGAAAAATTAAGAAACTATGCCTTAGAAAAAGACTTTATAGGAATGCTTTTAAATGATCCAAAATTAATGGCAAAATATTATATATTAAATGATGAATGTTATTTCGACAACAAAATATTCTTAGAAATATATAAAGGAATAGTGTTTACAGAAGGTGAAGCATATACACCATATATTGCAAAAAGTGGATATAACTTTGGAAAAAACAATTATGAAATAAATCATACAAAAGAATGCTTAAAATATGAATATGAGTATAAATGTGAAAAACTTAATATGGAAAAAATATATGTAGAAATAAAAAAATTATTTATATTAAGAAAAAATGATACATCAATGCCAATAAAAAGTATACAAAATGGAATTGTAAAAATAACAGAATATAAACTATATGACCAAATGTCTGAGGAAGAGGTTAAAAGTGCAGTAAATCAGGTTATGGTAACAGATAAATTTAAGCAATCAGTATTAAGTGAGGAACTAACAGACTTTTTTGTACAAGGAAACAACAATTTGACAAATGGTCTAGAATTTCCATTTAGAATAATATCAAGTGTATTTAAAGGAATAAGACGTGGAGAAACTATGGCTTTTGCAATGCCATCAAATGCTGGTAAAAGTAGGTTTACAATAAATATAGCAGCTTATGTTGCTTTTATACATAAAAAGAAAGTACTTGTTATTTCAAACGAAATGTCAGAAGAAAAAATGAAATTATGTTTAATTACAACAATTCTAAATAATGAACCATACCAAAAATTACATGGACAAAAACTTCACAAATCAGAAGGAGAGCTACTAGAATTTAAGTTTAGACCAGATAATTTAGAAAATGTAAATGTTGATGAAAATGGATATGTAATAAAAGAAAAAAATGAAACACAAGAAGAATTTGTAGCAAGATTAAAAAATATTTCAGAAGAATTTAGAATGACATTAAGAGCAATGGATTGGGTAAAGGAACAAACAGAAAATTCAATATATTTTGTAAATATTACTAACCACACAAATGACGAATTACAAAAAATAATAATGAATTATTACTATAAAGAAGAAATCCACTATATGTTTTATGATACATTAAAAACAGATACAGAAAATATAGGCAATGGAGAAGAAATTAAAAAAACAGCTACAATGTTATCAAATTTAGCACAAAACTTTAGTTTATTTATAGGTTCAACTATACAATTAAATGAAAATGCAACAACTCCAATAAACCTAACTGTAAATGACCTAGCAGTAAGTAAAACTGTAAAAGAAGTACTAGATACATTATGTTTGGTAAAACAAATTAATAATGATCACTTAGTAGATTATGAATATTCAAACCAAGAAGTAGGTTTGGCATATAAAGATTTACAAAAATTCGATGATCCAGATGTTAGATACTATGCTTGTGTTGTTGATAAAAACAGGGCTGGTGCAAAACCAAAAGTATTGTTAAGATTAAATTTAGCATATAATTTTTGGGAAGAATTAGGATATTTAAGATTAAAACAATAAAATAAAAACTCATATTTTAAAAGAAGTCTAAAAAAGGGGAAGATTTCCCCCTTAAGACTACCTTTTCAATTATGAGTTTCTATTTTTAACCCCTACAAGGTTTTTCATCTACTTCACATTCGCATTTCTCACCAGGTCTACCTTTTAAACATTTACCCTCGTGATGTCCTTTAAATTCCATATTATAATGACGTACATCATTTACCCAAATGTCAATTGCATATTTTTTTCCAGGGCAAAGAGGTCCGAAAACGAATTCGCCATATTCATCTGTAAAAGTATGAGATACAGGAATTCTCTTTTTTCTTCCATCTTTTCCAAAATCTATTTCAATTAATTTTACTACAGCATCTTTAATTGGTTCTTTAAATACATTTTTTATAGTTCCGAAAACTACATCTCTTGCATCTTCTGGTAAAGTAATGTCTAAATCGAATTGTTTTCCATTAGCTATTAAACCATTTACATCAAAACAAGGGCAATGTGGATGTGGTGGTCTTGGCATATTCATTTCCATTCCAATATTTTTATCTTCCATTATTTTTTCCTCCAATATTTTTTTAGCAATTAATTGCTTAATATATAGTATGAATTCTGTCGT
>USOM01000248.1 GCA_900556345.1 uncultured Clostridium sp.
CTTTACCACCATATAAATATATTAAAAATATGATTATAACAGATAAACCTTTAATTAAGACTACTACTCATAAAATTAAGAGAAAAGAAGAATTGGCTTTAATTGAGGGAAAATAAAATTAAACCAAGCAAATATTAAAAAATGATATTTGCTTGGTTCAATTTTTCTTGACTTTTAATTATCAACAATATATAATTCACATATCGAAAGGAGAGTGATAAAATGCAAGACTTAGAAGAAAACCTAAGAATTCTATCTTTGCAAAAAAGCAAATTAAAAGATTTAGGTGATTCACTTTGACATCCCAAGTTTAGAAAAAAACTTAAAAACCTTAGAAGCAGAAACAACTAAACCAGAATTTTGGGAAGATAGTCAAAATTCAAATAAAGTACTATCCAAAATAAAAAACATAAAAGGAAAATGCCAAAAATACAGAGAATTAGAAAATGAAATAAATAATACAATCGAGCTAATCGACCTGCTAAAAATGGAATATGATGAAGAACTAGCTTTAGAAATTCCAAAAGGCATAAAAAAAATAGACAAAGACTTAGAAAAATTTGAAATAGAAACACTTTTATCAGGCAAATATGACAAAAACAATGCAATATTAACCTTGCACCCAGGAGCAGGGGGAACAGAAGCACAAGATTGGGCAGAAATGTTATATAGAATGTACACAAGATGGGCAACAAAATCAGGATATAAAGTAGAAGAATTAGACTATTTAGAGGGAGATGAAGCAGGTTTAAAAAGTGTTACATTTGAGGTAATAGGAGAAAATGCCTATGGATATTTAAAAGGCGAAATGGGAGTGCATAGACTAGTTAGAATATCACCATTTGATAGTGGAGGAAGGCGTCATACATCATTTGCATCACTTGAGGTTCTACCAGAAATAACAGATGATGTGGACCTATATATTAACCCAGATGATATAAAAATGGATGTATTTAGAGCCTCAGGTGCAGGAGGACAGCATATAAATAAAACATCATCAGCAGTAAGATTAACACACATTCCAACAGGAATAATAACATCATGCCAAACACAGAGGTCTCAGCTTCAAAATAGGGAATATGCTATGAAAATGTTGAAATCTAAGCTATTAGACTTAAAAGAAAGAGAACATAAAGAAACAATAGACGAATTAAAAGGGATTCAACGTGAAATAGCTTGGGGAAGCCAAATACGTTCTTATGTATTTTGTCCATATACTTTAGTAAAAGACCATAGAACAAATTATGAAGTTGGAAATGTACAAAGCGTTATGGATGGCGAATTAGATGGCTTTATAGAGAGTTATCTAAAACAAGATGTAACATAATTATTTTTTTAACATAATATATTAATAGTAAGCCATATTTAATTAAATAGGTGTGTAATAAAAAGATAAAGAAGGTGCCAATATGGACACAGTAGTATTAAAATTTGGAGGAAGTTCAGTTGCAGACAATATTAAATTAAATGTTGTTGCAGAAAAAATCAAAAGTTTTTATGAGGAAAACAAAAAAGTTGTAGTTGTAGTTTCCGCACAAGGAAAAACAACAGATGGTTTAATTAAGGAAGCGATGAGTTTATCAAGCGTTCCTAACGAAAGGGAATTAGATGTATTATTAAGTACAGGAGAGCAAATCTCAATGGCAAAAGTAGCTATTTTACTAAATAGACTCGAAATGCCAGCAATCTCACTTACAGGTTGGCAAGCAGGAATTTATACTAATAATACAAACCAAGATGCAATTATAGAAGACATAGATACATCAAGAATTGAAAAGGAGTTAGAA
Organism: uncultured Clostridium sp.; assembly: GCA_900556345.1. GTDB lineage: Bacteria > Bacillota > Clostridia > TANB77 > CAG-508 > CAG-269. The sequence goes on from USOM01000248.1 coordinate 1,788, forward strand.
CAAGGAAAAATTGTTATAGTTGCAGGATTCCAAGGAATAAACCCTAATATGGATATTACAACTTTAGGTAGAGGAGGATCTGATACAACAGCTGTAGCTCTAGCTGCAAAACTTAAAGCATCAAAATGTTATATTTTTTCAGATGTTGATGGAGTATATACTGCAGACCCTAGACAAACAAAGGTGGCAAGAAAAATTAATACCCTATCTTATACAGAAATGTTAGACATAGCAGATGAAGGAGCAAAAGTTCTTCATAATAGATGTGTTGAAGTTGGAGAAAAATTTAATGTACCAATAATTGCAAAATCAACATTTAATAACAATGAAGGCACAATAATAAACAACAAAATTGAAGGCGGATATGTTAAAAATATTGTAA
>USOM01000249.1 GCA_900556345.1 uncultured Clostridium sp.
TTTTGTAATATTAGATATGAAACAAGAAAAAAAATTAATGGAAGAATTTGAATATGTAGATGGTTTAGTAGAAAAAGAAGAAGACGAAACAGATGAGATAAAACAAGCATTAGAAAGAACAGTAACAAAAAGCGGAGATTATCTAAAAACAGAAAAAGCCTATAAACAATACCTAAAAGATGTACATCAAAATATGGAAAATATGAAAAATACTTTAGATGATGAAAAAATAGAAAAAAGTCTAACTGCTGAAAACTACAAAGAAGATGGACCAGAATTTACAGAAACAAAAAAATATTTAGCAGAAACAAAGCAAAGTTTAGAAGATGGAAAGAACAAATTTTATGAATTACTAACAGAAGATGGAGCGATGAAATACATAAAAGAACAAAATGTAGATTCATATTATGAAGATATATATAACCAAGAAATAAAAGGATATATCAACCTAGAAGAAAATCAAAATGATACAGTAAAAGATGCAATTAATGACGTAATAGATGTACTTACAGTATCAGAAAAAATTATAAATTTCTTAAGTGAAAATAAAGGTTCTTTGGAAATAGAAGATAATAGTATAGTTTTTGATACACAGAAACTATCAGATGAATATGATAAATTAGTATCAGAAATTTAAAATTTAAAGGCTTGTTTGCAAAATAAATTTGCAAGCAAAGTCTTTTTTTTATGTAGCACAAATATACTAAATAAAGGAAGGAATAAAAAATGGGAGTAGTCGAATTATTATTGTTAAGTATAGGTCTTGCAATGGATGCATTTGCGGTATCTATTTGTAAAGGAATATCAATGAAAAAAATGAATTGGAAAAAGGCTATAATTATAGGTTTATATTTCGGGGGTTTTCAAGCACTAATGCCAACACTTGGATTTTTCCTTGGAGCAGCTTTTCAAAGTTTAATAACAAGTATAGACCATTGGATTGCTTTTGCATTGCTTGCAATTATTGGTGGAGGAATGATAAAAGAGTCTTTTGATGATGATAGTGAAAATAAAAATAATGATGTAAGTTTTAAAACGATGATTGTTCTTGCAATTGCTACAAGTATAGACGCACTAGCAATTGGAATTACTTTTGCGTTTTTAAATGTTAATTTGGTGTTGGCTGTAAGTTTAATTGGAATTATTACTTTTATTTTATCTATTGTAGGAACTAAAATAGGAAATAGATTTGGAGATAAATATGAGAGAAAGGCAGAATTAGTTGGTGGGATTATTTTGGTTTTACTTGGAGTCAAGATTTTGTTGGAGCATTTGGGTGTGATAGGGTTTTAAAATATTTGACAAATTAATATTCAAATGCTATTGTTAAATAGATTGTACCTCGGATAACCTACGGGCACGAGGTCATTTTATTAGTAAACAAAAAAAGCTTCCTTTCATACAATATAAAAAAGTATGAAAGGAAGTTTTTTATGGATTACGAATTAATGATGAATTCAAACATCAAAATAGGTCAAAAAGCACCAGAATTTACCGCAGTAACTACATATGGAAACAAAAGCCTAAAAGATTACAAAGGAAAATGGCTAGTATTTTTCAGCCATCCAGGAGATTTTACCCCAGTATGTACAACCGAAATGATAGCTTTTTCTAAGGCATATCCATATTTCCAAAAAATGGATACAGAATTATTAGGGTTAAGCATAGATAGCAATAGTTCACATTTGGCTTGGATGAACGACATATTTAACAGAACAGGAATTGTAATTCCATTTCCAATAGTCGCAGATAGAAGCGGAGAAATAGGAAGGTTGTATGGGATGATATCAAAAGATGTAAGCAATACCCAAACAGTAAGAGATGTTATAATAATAGATCCAAATGGAATTGTAAGAATAATTTTAACATATCCACTAAATGTTGGAAGAAATATTGGCGAAATAATAAGAGTCGTTCAAGCTTTGCAAATGTCAGATTGTGAAAATGCATCGACTCCTGTAAATTGGATACTAGGAAATCCTGTAATTGTTCCTGCACCTAATACATATCCCAAATTGATAGAACGACAAAGTTTTATTGAGGAAAATAATAATGGTGTTAGTTGGTATTTGAGTTTTAAGGAACCAGAGGGAAAGTGTTTAAAAGATAAATGATTTCTGATTGGGGACGGTTCTTTTTCGGAAAAAGAACCGTCCCCAATCAGAAAAA
>USOM01000250.1 GCA_900556345.1 uncultured Clostridium sp.
GGTCAATATATATCAAATAATTTAAAAGAGTATATATTAGTTTTAATAATATTTTTAATAGGGATATTTATAGGAGTAATGTTTATAAATAATTGCTCAGAGGAGCAAGAAACTAGTGTTATATCATATATAAATGAATTCATAGAAAAATTTAAAACAATGGAAAATTTGGATAAGTCCGATTTGCTAATGGATTCAATAAAAAGCAATATTGGATTAGCTATAATAATTTGGCTTGCAGGGACAACAATAATAGGAATGCCTGTTGTTTTGGGAATAATATTATTTAGAGGATTTTGCTTAGGATATACGGTATCATCCATATCGTTGGCTTGTCGGAGCTGGAAAAGGTTTGTTATTTGGCTTTATGGGGTTAACTTTGCAAAATATAGTTTTTATACCAGCCCTTCTTACTATGGGAGTGAGTAGTATTAAGCTGTACAAGGCTATTGTAAATGATAGAAGAAGAGAGAATATAAAAATAGAAATTATAAGACACAGTGTTATTTCAAGTTTGATGGTGATTTTATTATTTGTAGCTAGTTTGCTAGAATGTGAGATATCAGTTTCGTTATTAAGTTTTGTAATGAAGAAGGGGATTTTCTGATTTGGCAAAAGGAAACGGTCCCAGTGAAAAAAGAAACGGTCCCAATGTGAAAAAAACAAAAAAATCTCCAAAAACTATTTACATTTTCTGATTAGTTTGATATAACATATAGGAACCTTATGTAAATAGATTATTGCATAAAATATAAAAAAGATGGAGAATGGTAATGGAAAAACAATTAAAACAATTTTATAAATTTCTTGAAGTTGACAAAAAAGTATCTAACAACACACTTCAATCATACAAAAGAGATTTAAAGCAATTTTCAGAATATCTAGATGAAAAAGGTATAAAATATAATAAAGTAACAGAGCAAGATATAAAAGAATACTTAGAGTACTTATCAGAGGAAGAGGGAAAGAAACCATCAACAATCTCTAGAACAATAGCATCAATAAGAGCATTTTATCAATATGAAGTAAAAAACAAAAAAACAATGCAAAATCCAACAGAAAATATACAATCACCAAAAATAGAAAAAAGAACACCTTGTATTTTAACGTCACAAGAAGTAGAATTATTATTAGAGCAACCAAAAGATGTAGATTTAAAAGGAACAAGAGACAAAGCAATGCTTGAATTTGCTTATGCAACAGGAATGAGAGTTACAGAAATAATATCTTTAAATATAGAAGATGTAGACTTAAAAGAAGGAACAGTTATGTGCAAAAATGGCAGTAGAACAAGAACAATTCCATTAGGAAAAATGTCACTTGATGCTTTAAAAGAATATATAGAAGATGCACGTAATATATTGGTAAAAACAGAAAAAGAGCAGGCGTTGTTTGTTAATTTAAACGGTAGAAGATTAACAAGACAAGGATTTTGGAAAATAATAAAATTCTATCAAGAACAAGCAAATATCACAAAAGATATAACACCACATACATTAAGACATTCATTTGCAACACATTTATTACAAAATGGTGCAGATTTAAAATCTATTCAAATGATGCTTGGACATTCTGATATATCATCAACACAAGTTTATATGCAATTTCAGAATGATGGATTAAATGATGTTTATAAAAAGACACATCCTAGAGCATAGAAATTTACATAAAAGTATTGCATAATTTTACAATTCGTGATAATATAGTAAACATAATATAAAAATTCGATAAAAAAGCAAAGTAGATATATGGAAAATTTGTTAAAGAGAAAATAGCCTCGGCTGAAAGCTATTTAAAATTATATATTGAAATTTCACTTTTTTAGAACTTTTTGTGAAAGCTTTTGGTTTGCGGAAAAAGTAGCAACAAACCAAAGTAATTAGCATTAAGCGATTAAACCACGTTATAGGTTTTAAATAAGGTTAATTAAGCTTTAAGAAAAGCAAATTAATAAATTTAGGTGGTACCACGGAAAATCCATTTCGTCCTATTGTTGTAGGCGAAGTGGATTTTTTAATGCCCCAAATGGACTGGTTCTTTTTGTGGCATTTTTAAAATAATTAAAAATGGGCACAAAAAGAACCGGTCCCAATGTGCCAAAATGAATTTATTTCAAAATTTC
>USOM01000251.1 GCA_900556345.1 uncultured Clostridium sp.
ATCTAAAATATTATCATTAACTAGATCATTTAATTTGCAGTGAAATATTTTACAAAGTTCAAATATTCTGTTCATTTCTGGATATGCAGTTCCATTCTCCCATTTTGAAACACTTTGTCTAGACACTCCAATTTTCTCTGCCAATTTTTCTTGGCTAATTTTTTGTTTTTTTCTTAAATTATATAAATTTTCGCCAAACTTCATTAGATGTTCCTCCTTTCAAGTTCAATCTTAGATTAAATGAGTGATTTTTTCTATCAACTTTTAGTTGCACTTTTATAATTTTGCAATACTTTTTAAATTGCAACCAAAACTTTACATCTCGACAAATTACTAGTTATTGTTATAATTTGCCTTGAAATTATTTATTGGTTTTTATACCTTCTTCTAACAATTTTTCAAATATTGTATATATTTTTTCATTCTTCTTTTTTATATTTATTGGTCTTAAAGTTTTATCCGTAAAACAATGTTTTGTCCAAGCATTTATAACATTTTTTTCTGTCTTTTTATCAATAACATTATAAGTTAATGTCATTCTTACTCCATTAAATTCAGTTATTTTAGGTTCTATTGTAATTATATCTCCACTTGTTATATGATATTTGTATTTACAATTGACTTCTAATGTTGGAATAGTATAACCTAATTCTTCTAATTTTTCCATTGATATATTCAGTTCTTCTAACCATCTGCATCTTGCCTCTTCTAAAAATCTTATATAATTTGAATGATGAACTACTCCCATTTTATCTGTTTCATAATAGTTTATTTTTCTAATATATGAAAAACTCATCTTTTTCCCTCCAATTCAAACAAGAAATTACTATTTTTCTAATTTTATTTTTTTCCATTCTTTTTTATTTTTCTTATTACTGATATAATTAAAATTGCTTAAATATTCCCTAAAAATTCAAATATTTTATTATAATATGTTTCTGGCTCTTTGTACTTAGAGTCTGTATGTCCTGCATCATGTATTATTAGCTTATCTTTTTTACAATTTGCTGCTTCATATAGTTCTTCACACATATATTCGGGTACAAAATCGTCTGCATCTCCATGTATAAATAAAATTGGTGTTTTATTATTTTTTACTTGTTCTAATGCAGATGCTTTTTTTATATCATAATTTGCTCTTACGTTTGCAACTATTTCAAACATATTCAGTACAGGAAATGTTGGTAAATTAAACCTTGCTTTTGCCTCTGATGCAAATATGTCCCAAACTGATGTATAACCGCTATCTGCTACTATTGCTTTTACATTTGTAGGTAAGTCCTTACCTGATGCCATTAAGACCGTTGCTGCTCCCATTGATGAACCATGTAGTATAATTTCTGCATTTTCATTTTGCTTAATAATTAAATTTATCCAACATTGTAAATCTTCTTTATCTAGCCACCCCATCCCTATATATTCTCCATCACTTTCACTACATGCTCTCATACTTGGAATTAAAACATTATAGCCTTCTTTTGAAAAATGCATTCCTATTGAAATTATAGAATTTGGAGTTGAACGATAACCATGTAATATTATTGCCCATTTGTTACTTGATTCATCTTTTATATATTGTGTCCCTCTTAAAGTAATTCCGTCTTTTGCTTTTACTTCTACTTTTTTATTCTCAATAGTTTCAGACCATTCATTTGCTAATTGTTTTTCATTCTTTTTATTTTCTTCTATAATTTTTTCTGCTTCATTATCTATGTTTGCAACTGTTATTGAATCTGCATTTTTCACTTCTCTATCTCCGCCATTTCCAGTTCTTAATATAGCATAGTTCACAAAATAATTTCCAATTCCAATAGTAGCAACTATACTAATTATAACTATAATTAATACTGCAATTAGTAATCTTTTTAACAATATTTTATTTTTTTCTTCCATCTCTATTTCCCCTCATATTAATTTTAATACATTATAACATAGAAATTAGTAAATTAATTGTACTTGACTTATTAGTATAAATTGAGGTAAATACCTATCTAGCCTACTTCTTGTTAAGATTTGTTTTTGTTTACATACCTATAAATAAGTAAGTATATTAAAATTAAGCCAGACACTCCAATTAAATCAAAACCTATATTATCAATATATAATTTATCTTTTTCA
>USOM01000252.1 GCA_900556345.1 uncultured Clostridium sp.
TTAACAGAAGTTCATATTGCAAATAATCCAAAAGAAATTCAAAATATAATAATCCTATAAATAAGAGTATAAATTTCCTTAAAAAGTAAATAATATGATTAATTAAATTTTAAGGAGGATTATATGGGAGTACATTTTAAGGAAAATGAGGAAAAAATAACTTTAGGAATGATTATATCAGGTATAATGATTATTGCAATACTTGTTACATCATTAATAGTATATTTGTTAAATGTTAATAGCACGAAAAATAATGGAGAAATTGCAAGCCAAGAAGAGCTTAAAACAAGTGATGCTCAAAGTGATGATAATGAATTTGAGTCTGTAAGTATTGATATAGGAAAGTCTGTAAATGAAGCTAAAAATGAAATAGAGACTAATACTGAAAATACTTCAAATAGTGTAAATAACACAGTTAATACATCTAAAGCAAATACATCAAATACAAATTCTACTTCTGGCTTGACCTCGAATTCGGCTTCAGCTTCAGAAAAAAATACAACATCTACAGAAAAGACCAGCAAAAGCAATGAAAATAAGAATAATACAGAAAAAACACAAAGCGACGAAAATAAAGAAATAAAATTTACAGCGCCAGTAAATGGGGAAATACTTAGAGAATTTGCAAAAGATAGCCTTGTATATTCGAACACTCTAGAAGAATGGATAACTCACACGGGTGTAGATATAAAAGCAGATAAAACAACAGTTGTAAAAGCAGCTGCAAATGGAAAAGTAGAAAGTATAAAAAATGACCCAAGATATGGTTTAACTGTTATTGTAAGTCACAGCGGTGGATATAAAACGGTTTATGCAAATCTTTTAACAGCTGAGTATGTTGTTGAAGGAGAAGAAATAGAAGCAGGACAAACTATTGGTACAGTAGGTAATAGCTCTTCTTTTGAGATAGCAGATGATTATCATTTACACTTTGAACTTATTAAAGATGGTGAATATTTGAATCCTTGTACTTTAATGGAATTTTAGTTTTTCTGATTGGGGACGGTTCCTTTTCAGAAATTTTGAAATGGGGACGGTTCCTTTTTTTTAAAGGAACCGTCTCCATTTCAAAATTTTACGAAAAGAACTGTCATATTTTTTTCGTTAAAGAATAAAAAGATAGATGTTTGTTACAATACTAATTAGTGATAATAAATATAAAAACGGCTTGTAATAAAAAAAGAATTAATAATAATACTTATAATTGGCTTTTGTTACAGAAATCTTATATTTGTGTTACATTTGATTAAAATGTTGAATTAAAGCAACTGCAATGGTAAAATTAAAATAGATGTAAAATATGAATACTATTTTGGAGGATGATTTAAAATGAAAAAATTTGAAAATTATAGAGGAATAACTTTGATTGCATTAGTCGTAACGATTATTGTTCTATTAATTTTGGCACGGCATAAGTATATCAATGCTAACAGGACAAAATGGGATATTAAATAGAGCAGTAGAAGCAAAAGAGAAAACAGGATTAGCACAAAAAGATGAAGATGAAACATTACAAGGGTATGAGGATATAATGAATCAATATACAGGAAATTTGCCATCGAGAGATGAAACTAAGCCATATTTTCCAAATAGTACTTTTTCTTATAAGGAAGGAGATTTAAATTCAGGTTTGGTTATAAAAGATGCAGATGGAAATGAGTATGTGTGGGTTGAAGTTCCAACTACAATATATACAAATACGCAATATAATACAAATGGAAAACCAAATAACGCAAATGAATGGGAAAAGATAAGAGATTGTTTAAAAGCATATACAACTGATTATTCAAATGTATCGTATAAAGATACAAATAACGATGGAACAACATATTCAGATGATTATAAAAATATGCTAAAAAGTGTATATACAAATGGAGGATTTTGGATAGGAAGATATGAAGCAGGATTAGAAGGAGATACACCAAGAACATCGTATACAGAAATATCAGCAAGTGACAAAGCAGTAGTAAAACAAAATAAGATTCCATATAATTATGTGAAAAGAGATGAAGCACAAGAATTAGCAACAAGAATGAATTATAATGGATGTACAAGTAGTTTAATATTTGGAATACAATGGGATTTAACATTAAAATATATTGAGGAAAA
>USOM01000253.1 GCA_900556345.1 uncultured Clostridium sp.
ATTTATATATTCTACACTTTTATTTTCTTTTTTTATTTTTGTAACAAATGCAATATTATCTCTATATAATTTTACCGAATTATATATTACTTCCTTTATATTATTAAATATAGGAACATCTCTAAATTTATTTTTTTCCTTTGATTTCATATTATTTCTCCTTTTATTTAGTTTTCCAAACTAGATTATCATATTTACACTACTTTGTCAATTTACTTGACTACTGCTTCTAAAAATGCTATTATAAGCCTTGAAAGAAGGGATAACAATATGTGTAATAATAAAAAAGATTCAATTTCATCAGATAAAGTCCATATTCCAAGATGGAATGAACTTCCTAATGTAGATTTATATTTAGACCAAGTAGTAACATTTATAAATTCCTCTTTGGAGGCTTTTTTGCCTTGTAATAGCGGAAATGAAGATAAAAAAGAAAATCAAATTTTGACTAAAACTATGATTAATAACTATGTTAAAAACCATTTGATTGACGCACCCGTTAAGAAAAAATATTCTAAAATTCAGTGTGCTAAAATTTTTGCTATTTGTATTTTAAAGCAAGTTTATAGTATGAACGAAATTTATAATCTAATTGATAGAGCATTAAAACATACTGATGTTGAACATGCATACAATAGATTTTGCAGTTTGTTTGAAGAAGCCTTGAGATGTGCTTTTAATAAAGAAGATTTTGCTGATAATGATTCTGTAGATGGCAATAAATATTTACTAAAATCTGTTTTGCTTTCTTGCAGTTATAAAATTTATGTGCAGAATGTTATATAATTTTTCGTATTAGGACCGTTTCTTTTTCCATTGGGACCGTATCATTTCGCGAAAAGATCGTTTCTTTTCGCGAAATGATACGGTCCTTTTGACAAAAATCACTCTACTTTTTTCTTAAATTCTTCAATTCCAGTATTACCCGAAATTCTAACCCTAGGCAATTCATATTTAGAACTTCCCTTTTTGACTCTACCCCCTTTAGTAGTAAAAGCCAACCTATATCCATTTTCTTTAAGTACCTTTATATCTAAATCATTATACTGCCCAAAAGGATAGCAAAAAATATTTGCTCCACCTAATACATCTCTTGATAGTAAAATATCATCTTTTATTTTATCATAATCCCAAGAAAGCATTACGCCCTTGCCATTGCTTCCAGCTTTATGCATATCATAAGAATGCGATTGGTAACTTACATAATCTTGCTTATCATTTGCCCTATTTCCATACCAATATGTTATTACAAAAGAAGTTGTAGGAATTTTATATTTTTGAATAATTGGTACTGCAAGTTCGAAAAATGATGGATCACCATCATCTACTGTTATGACAATGCTTTTTTCAGGTAATTCTTGTTTTCCATCAATATAATTTTCTACTTGTTCCCAAGTTGGAAAATAAAAGTCATTTTCTGCTAAATATTTCATTTGTTCCTCAAAATTTGATATTTCTATCCAATTTCCATCTTTTCCAGAATCTTTTGATTTATCATAGAAAAAATGGTACATAAGTACTGGTAAACCATCTTCACTTAATTTTTTTCCTGTTTGCAATTTTTGTTCTAATACAAAATTTTCATCTTCTTTATTTTGATTGTCATTTGATACTTGTCCAGTTGTCTGTGCTTGTTCATCTATTTCAGTATCTTCATTTTTGCTTGATTTTTTATTTAATTTTATTATTGATACAATAATTATTGAAATTATTAAGAATAAAATCAAAACACGTTTTTTATTTATTTTCTTCTTTTTCATTTACTATTCCTCCTATTTTGTTTTTATGCTACCACATTAATCAAAATATTTCAATACAAAATATTATTTTTATATAAACAAATATTTGTTAATATTAATTGACTTTTAAACTATCAAAATATATAATACATTTATCAATGAAACGGAGGAAAAAGTAATGATTTCACGAGAAAAAAATCCTGATTTTTTAAATAGTTTTTTAGATTATATGGTAACAATTCAAAATAAATCACCAAATACAGTAAAAGAGTATAACTATGATTTAGCAACTTTTTTAAAATTTATAAAAATACATTTTCATTTAACAGATGAAACAGAATTAGATAAAATCGATTATGAT
>USOM01000254.1 GCA_900556345.1 uncultured Clostridium sp.
AAATATGATAAAGCTTTTTATTAAATTTCTCACAAAAATTAATTAAATTTTTAGTTCCTACAACATTAATATTATAAAATTTATTATAATCTCCATAATGCTTAACAATTGCAGCACTGTTAATAACAATATCAATATTATTCGCTAAATCATTATATTCATTTTCAGATAATCCAAAATTATTTAAAGAAGTATCTGCTTTAATAACTTTAATTTTGGTTCCAAAATAATCATCATATTTATTTCCAAAATAGAAATTTAATTGTTCTTTTAATCTTGCTATTGGTTCTTTATTATTTTTATTTCTAACAAAACAATAAATTGTTCCAATATTATTTGTGCTAAAATAACTATCTAAAATATGTGAACCTAAAAATCCAGTAGCACCTGTTAGTAATACGTTTTTAATAGGTTTTAATTCAATATTATTAGAAATATTTTTTACATCATTATATTCTAATAATTTATTAATTTTAGAATAATCATAATTTTCAAATTTGTTTTCTTCCAAAGAAGAAGCACTTGTTGCTTTCTTAGCAAGTAATCTAATAGTTGGATAAGCAAAAATATCTGCATAGGTAATATTTAAGTTTTTATTTAAAGCTTCAACTTGAAGTTTTATAGCAGATAAAGAATCTCCACCTAAATTAAAGAAATTATCATTAATTCCGACCTTTTTAATATCAAATAAATTTTGCCAAATTTCACATAAATTTTTTTCAAGTTTAGTTGTAGGTGCAACATACTCTGATTGTGAATTTACAATAGGCTTTGGAAGCTTTTTAATATCAATTTTTCCATTTACAGTTAAAGGGAAAGAATCAAGTTGTATTAATATATTTGGAACCATATAAAATGCAAGCTTACTTTGTAAAAATAGAGTAAGTTTTTGTGTATCTATTTTTTTATCAGCTGTAAAATATGTTACCAAATACGACTTGCTTTTAGCCTTATAAACTTGGCTACAACTCTTAAATACACTTGGATATTTTATAACAGTATTATCAATTCCAGATAATTCAACTCTGTATCCAGATATTTTAACCTGATTATCAATTCTAGAAATATAAGAAATTGTACCATCATAATTCCATTTAGCTAAATCACCAGTTTTGTAAATTTTAGGGCTTAAATCATTAAATGTATTTTTAACAAAATTTTTATTTGTTTCTTCTTCATTTGCAATATAGCCTTTTCCAACACCATTACCTGTAATACAAATTTCACCTGAAACACCAATTGGAACTATATGCATATATTTATCAAGTATATAAATTTTTGTATTTCCAATAGGTTTTCCAATAGAAACAATTTTATCTAATTTTATAGATTTAGTATATTCCAAAGCAGTAGAGCAAATTGTTGTTTCCGTTGGACCATAGCCATTTACAATTTTTATGTTTGGATTAAGGTTAAAATATTTATTTAAAGTATGTCTTTTTATAGGCTCAACACCAACAAGTAATTTATTAATTTTTACATTTGGCTTAGTTTTTAATAAATCATAAACTTCCTCCAAAATATTTGGCGGAATATATAAAGTAGTTATTTTATTATTAACAATAGAATCTGCATATTTAACAATATTGCTAATAATTTCTTCTTCGTAAATAACTAGAGTTGCACCATTTAATAATGATAAGAACAATTCCCAAATGCTAACATCAAAAGAAATATTAGTAGAAGACAAAAGTCTATCATTTGATGAAATTCCTCCAAATAAATTATAAAAAGAATGTACATAATTATTTAAACATTTATGAGTAATTTTAACTCCTTTAGGTTTTCCTGTAGAGCCAGATGTGTAAATTACATAAGCTATGTCATCTGGATTAATTTTTACATTATTAATATTTTTTGTATTTTTAATATTCTCAAAATTATTAATAAAAATAGTTTCTGCTTTAAAATCAGTAGCTTCTTGATTTGTAAAAACTAATGGAGACCTACTATTATCTAACATATAATCCAATCGTTCTTTTGGATAACCAACATACATTGGCATATATGAGTGGCCAGCTTTTAAAATTCCCCAAATTAAAATAACAAGTTCAATTGATTTATTCATAAAAACACCAATAATACTATTT
>USOM01000255.1 GCA_900556345.1 uncultured Clostridium sp.
TAAAAGCATAAATTATACTAATAATATATGCGAAAAGTAATGACTGAATGGACTAAAATAATATAAAAAAATATTCGAAAATTTGTCGAATTTCCTATTGACATTAAAAATCTTTTATGATAATCTATGTAATATCAATAATCAAAAGAAAGGGAGATAGAAAAACATGAAGAAAAAGAATGAGGGAATAACACTAATTGCACTAGTAGTAACAATAATAGTGCTACTTATTTTGGCGGGTGTTAGTGTGTCAATGCTAACAGGTCAAAATGGAATTTTAACGAATGCCGCAAAGGCTAAAGAAAGCACAGATAGTGCTTCAGATTTAGAATATCTACAATTAAAAGCAACAGAATGCTTAATGGACTACTACCAAGGAAATGATTCAGTTGGAGAAGACGAATATGTTTTGAAAAAATTAGCAGAAGATAAAGGAGGCAAAATAACTGTAAATCAAGCTGAAAGAACACTTGAGTATAATGGAAAAAAATATAATATTGTGGATATAATAGGAAATGAAAGCGAAAAAACAAAAATTGAAAATGACAATATGAAGCAAATAACAGTTTCAACAGTTACAGATGATGATACAGAAAGTAAAAAGTTATTATCAACAGGAAAAGTTAGATTGGTAATAGAAGAAAATGATACATCGATGAAGGCTGCTATACCAAACGGATTTTATTATGTAACAGGAAAACCATCAACAGGACTTGTAATATCTGATAGATATGGAGATGACGATAACAATTCTAAAGGTGGAAATCAATTTGTTTGGGTGCCTTGTAGTGGGGATAAAGGTGTAATATATGAAGAAAAAAATGGTTTAGCTAAAACTTGGAAGGATAATTATAGTAGCAAACAATGGTGGTATACAAATTACCAATCAGGAACAGATAGCAACGGAAACGGTATTTATTCACCAATAAAAGGTTCTTGGTCAGATGATGGTGGAAAAACATCAAGTGTTGATACTTATGGTGGATTTTATATAGCAAGATATGAAGCAGGAGTGCCAAGTAATGCACCATTTTATGCTAATACAAGTGGAGCTAAATATGAAACAAACAGCAAGAAAGATACAGACCAATATATACCTGTAAGTAAGAAAAATAATCAAAGTTGGAATTATATATCACAAGTTAATGCTAAGACAGTATCATCTAATATGTATAAAGATAGTAAAGTTGTAACCAGCCAATTGGTTGATAGCTACGCTTGGGACACCATTGTACAATGGATGGAAAAAAACGATAGTTATAAAGGAATAGGACTAGATAGTTCAAACTATGGAAATTATTATAACAATGATAAAATAGATTTATCAAATGCATTATATGCAGCACATAGATATGGAGCTCGTAAAAATACAAGTGTTAATGATTATTGGACAATTGCAACAAAATATATAAAAGGACCTATAAAATCTGGAGCAGAAGCTGTAACTGCTTCAACAGGACCATCAAAATATGAATTTGCAGCATCTACTTATGATGAAACAAATTACAATTATACCATAAGAAAAGAATTAGCAACAGGGTCAGCGAAGGAAACAAAAATAAATAACATTTATGATATGGCAGGAAATATGTGGGAATGGACAACAGAAACAGGAAATCCAGATGGAACTTCAACAACCCGAGCCGTCCTTCGTGGTGGTAGCTTCTACCACAATGGGGGCCTTGCACCAGTTTCTCGCCGCGACGGTGGCATAAGAGTTGGCGATTGCAACGTCGACCTCGGGTTCCGTGTCGTGCTTTACATCCAATAGTAGCACTGACCCCTGTAAGTCTGGCATAGAATATATGAAGGCGTAGAGATGAAATGAAAAAAATAACAAGGAAATAAAAACAAAAATGGAAATAATGTCTTACGAGAAAAAGAGCAAAGAATTAACATTGATTCCAAAATACGAATTTTATATGGAATATATGTTAGAAGTAATATTATTACATTTGCCAAGAACAGAAAAATTTAGCATAGGAACAGAATTTAAAAGTGTCATGTATGACACTTTTAAAAATATTATGTTCATAGAAAAAGCAACACAAAAAGAAAGAATATATTATTTG
>USOM01000256.1 GCA_900556345.1 uncultured Clostridium sp.
TTTTCTCAAAAAAACAAAATTTTATTCTCAAATTGAATAAAAAACATCAAATTGTAAACAATATTTTTATATAGCTAAAAAAATACTTTTTAAATATAAATTAAAAAAGGAGGATGAATTATGTCTGACGGTCAAACTCAATCTAATACACAAAATGGTACAAGTACAGTATGGCAAATTATAGGTAGACTTGTTGCTGCAGCGGTGGTTTTAGCAATTACTGCATTTTTCACACCTGGATTTGCAATTAATAATATTTGGTCTTTAGCTATAGCTGCTGTGGTTTTAACTGTTTTAGATTATTTAATAGTTAAATTTACAGGTTTACACGCTAGTCCTTTTGGAAAAGGCTTTATAGGTTTTGCCCTAGCTGCTATTATACTTTATGTTACACAGTTTTTTGTAGCAGGTTACACTATTTCTTGGATGTCTTCTATAATTGGTGCTTTAATCTATGGTGTTGTTGACTACTTTTTACCAGGTAACCAACAAATGTAAAGCTCGTGTAAGTTTTGCTATTAAATAAAAATAGAGTTTAATATATGCTTTTTGCAAACATATATTAAACTCTATTTTATATTTTTTCTACAATTTCATTTTGATTTTTATAAATTTTATTTGATCCTATATATCCTCTAACAGATGATAAAGGATAGATATTTGTTTTTCTTCCGATTATAGTTCCCGGATTTAAAACTGATCCACATCCAATTTCTACGTTATCTCCAAGGATTGCTCCGAATTTTTTCAATTTTGTTTCTATTTTCTCACCATCACACTTTACATATACTAAAGATTTATCAGATTTTAAATTTGATATTATGCTTCCTGCTCCTAGATGTGATTTATATCCTAAAATAGAATCGCCTACATAGTTATAATGTGGAACTTGTGCATTATTAAATATAATTACATTTTTAAGTTCTGTAGAATTTCCAACTACAACATTTTTTCCGAACTATTGCATTTCCTCTAATAAAAGCTGAGTGTCTAATTTCTGCAAATTCATCAATTATACACGGTCCTACGATATATGAAGTTGGTGCTATTTTAGCATTTTTGGCTATCCATATATTTTCTGATTTTTTTTCAAATTTTTCTAAATCAAGTTTATTTCCAAGTTCAATTATAAATTCACTAATTTTAGGAATTACTTCCCATGGACATATTGCGTTTTCAAATATTTTACTCGCTATTGTTTCATCTAAATTCAAAAGATTTTTAATTTTTAGTTCTTCCATCTTTTTCCATTTTCCTTTCATATATCTCTTTTGCGGTTTCTGGGCTATCTACACCTTCTTTATTTTTTATTGGTGCAAATTCATCTTCCCTTTTAACTCTCATAACTAACATATCATCAAAATATTCAAATGCATCAAATATAAATGTTTCAAATTTATATAATCCTTTTTTCTTTGCAATATGATAAGGTAAACTAAAGTTGGTGATTTTCTCTATAGCATCAATACTTAAAAGATGACTTATAATATTGGCTTCACCATAATATAGTTCTCCATATTCATCTCTCTCATTTCTCATTTTTTCGGATAACTCTATATATTCTACTGTACTTGGTTTATTATTTCTTCTGCAAAACACTCCCACTTTTTCTTCTGGATATGCTTTTGCAACAGACTTTGAAGCAATTTGCAATTTATCTAATATGGTCTTTCCAATAAATATTGGTGAAATTGGATTTACCATTATGTTATCAACACCACAAATATATACCCATTTTATATTTTTTTCTTTCATATCTTCTATAATATGATGATCCTTCATTGCCTTATAAACTCCGCCATTCCCATTTGACCCTGTTTGAATTCTTCCATCTTCTAAAACTATTTTTCCACTTTCTGTAAGAACTGGCAATTCTCCTTGTGTAAAAAACACAACTTTTTCTTTATCATATCCAAAATAATTATGTTCATCAAAAAAGGCTTTTGTTTCATTATCATTTTGTTTACTTGTCATTATATACCAATATGTAAAAACATTATATAAATCTTTTGATTTTTTCATACTTTCTGCTAAAATTTCGAATATATATTTTCCATTTTCCCCTATAT
>USOM01000257.1 GCA_900556345.1 uncultured Clostridium sp.
CAATTATACGAATTATTATTATTTTCTTTTTTATTTTTAAATAATAAATTATAGTCAAAATTTTCATTGTCTTGTGTATTTAAAAATCTATTTATCTTATCCTTTTGAGTTTGATTTGCAAAATATTTATCAAATATTATTAAAAGTATAGCAGAAGCTTCTTCTGTTATATCATCTGGGCTAAATGTGTTTGGATTGATATTATACTCATAATCTTTTGCTGAATTTTCTTTTAGTTTTCTTAAAACTTCTTCCGGAAGTATTAAACATAATAATTCTCTATTATAAAGATTTAGTATAGTATAAACTTGTTTACAAGCTATTTGCATTCTATACTCTTCATCTTCCATAATATTAAATCTCCTTTAAATCATCAATAATATCCTTATAATTTTTAGCCATCAAAATAGCAGTTCCTGCAACTAACATATTTGCTCCAGCCTTTTTTACCTTTTCGCAAGTTGCAAGATTAATTCCACCATCAACCTCAATTACAGTATCTAAATTATTTTCATTTATATAATCTTTCAAAGTTTGAACTTTATTTACCATATCAAAAATTAAAGTTTGTCCACCTTTTCCTGGCTCAACTGTCATAACTAGAACAACATGTATATATGGTAAAAATTTATAAATCTCTTCTATTTTTGTTTCTGGTTTAACAGCAATACCTACTCTTGAATGATTATCTTTTATCATATTTATAAATCTAAAAACCTCTTTCTCATCCTTACAAGCTTCTAAGTGAAATGTTATTAAATTTGCTTCAACTGGTGTAAATACATTAATTGCTGTTTCTACATCTTTCACCATCAAATGTACATCTAATGGCATATTCGAAATTCTCCTTACATAAGATGATAATTCTAGCATTTTTTGATATGTATTTTTTTCTACAAATTCTCCATCCATTACGTCTATGTGTATATAATCTGTTCTTGCTTTTTCTAAGGCTAATATTATTTCCGCTTCTTTTCCTTTTTCTGCATTTAATATTGATGTTGATACTTCGTACATTAAAAATTCCTCCTTTATTTTGAAAAAATCCTGATAAAGATTTTTATCAGGATTTTTTTATTACTCTATTGTAACTTTATCTGTATTATTCAAATTAATATCTTTTGTTGATTTTAAAACATCATCTATATATACTTTTACTTGTACTGTTCCTTTTCCAGATATAGATTGATAAAGATTTGTTGTTGTTGGATCTAATTTGCCTTTATAAACTGTATCTCCACCTGCAACTATTTTAACTTCAACCTCTTTTACAACTTTATTTGTTGAACCTGATGTTCCATTTTCTGTATTTGTTGTATTTGTTTCTTCATATTCAACTTTTCCACCTAATAATGACTTAACATTTACAGTAAGTGTTGCAGATTTTGTTTCTGTTAGTTTATTTACTGTTATTGTAATAGAACTTCCTTGTTCAACTTCTTTTCCTGCATCTATACTTTGTTTTAAAACAACTCCATTTTCTTTTGAAGAATCTTCGTCATTTGCTACTGTAACTTGAAGTCCTAAATCTGTTAATGTTTTTTTAGCATCATCTTCAGATTTACCTATAATTGATGGAACTGATGATTTTTTTACTCCTGTGCTTACATGTATAATTACAGTATCACCTGCATTAACTGTTTTATTTGCTTCTGTTTCCTGACTTATAACATATCCAGCTTCAATTTTTTTGCTTTCTTCTTCAACTATTTGATATTTTAAATTTGCATCTTCTAATAGTTTAATAGCATCTTCTTGGCTTTTTCCCTTTAAATCTGGAACAGTTGATTCCTCAATTCCTTTACTTACAACTACTTTTATTGTTGTTCCCATTTTTATGTTGTAATTATCACTATATAGTGGATCTTGTGAAATTATATATCCTTCTGCATAATCACTATTAAATTCTTCTGAACTTACTTCTAATTTTAGTCCTAAACCCTCTAATTGTTGTTTTGCATCATCTTGGCTTATTCCTACTAAATTTGGTAATAGTACTTCTTTTGGATTTGTAAGTCTAGAATAAGCTATTGTTCCTCCTAAACTTATGACAAACAATAATATTAAAC
>USOM01000258.1 GCA_900556345.1 uncultured Clostridium sp.
GTATGTTTCTGATGCTTTTTTTGTTAATTTGTCAAAAAATTCCATATATATCTTCCTTTCTTTTTTGCTCTTTTGGAACCGGTTCTTTTGTGAACATATTCTTTTAAGAACCGGTCCAAAAAGTACAAAAACACAACTTTATTATATTATGTATTAATATAATTATTTTATACTTAATTAGTCCTCTTGTTTTTTCTTTCTTGTCATTAACATTTCAACCGCCTTTTTAGGTTCCAAATTATTATATAAAATATCATAAACAGTATTTAAAATTGGAAGTTCAAGATTTAGTTCATCACTTAGTCTTTTAGCAACTTCTATATTATCTATAGACTCTATAACCATTCCTACTTCTTTTTTAGCTTCTTCAATTGTTTTTCCTTGACCAATTAAAACTCCAGCTCTTCGGTTTCGCGAGTGTTCACTTAAGCAAGTTACTATCAAATCACCCAAGCCACTTAAACCATAAAATGTTTCTTTTTCTCCACCTAGTGCTACTCCAAGTTTTCTAATTTCCACTAATCCTCTTGTAATTAGTGCTGCAAAAGTGTTATCTCCAAAGCCAATTCCTGCTGCAACACCTGCACAAAATGCTATTATATTTTTTAATGCTCCTCCTAATTCTACACCTTTTATATCATTTGATGTATATATTCTCATATATTCGTTCATAAATGCATCTTGTACTATTTCTTTTATTTCTTCATCTTTTGAACCTATTACTAAAACTGTTGGAACAGCTATAGAAACTTCTTCTGCGTGACTTGGGCCAGATAAAGCTCCAACTCTTGCTTCCGGAATTTCTTCTAATACAACTTCATCTAAAGTATCTGCTGTATCTTTTTCAATTCCTTTTGAACATACAACTATTGGTTGATTTTTTTCATCAACATACTGTTTATATTGTTTTACAGTATCTCTTGTAAATTTTGATGGAGTAACTTGTAAAATAAGTTCAGCTCCATTTAATGCATCCTCAAATGATGTAGTACATTCAATATTTTCTGGAATTACTACATTAGGTAAAAATTTACATTTTTTTTCATTATTTATTAAATCTGCCTCATCTTGTGCAAATGACCATATTTTTACCTTATTTCCATTTTTTGCCAAGTGGATTGCTAAAGCTACTCCCCAGCTTCCACTTCCTATTATTGCTATTTTTTTCATTTTTTATTTCCTTCCTCTGCTGTATTTTTCCCATTGGGATCGTTTCTTTTCGCAAAATAATTGTTTTTTTCCGTTGGGACCGTTTCCTTTCACGAAAAGAATCTTATTATTTTATAAATATTTTACCCCCAAATTATTTATTCGTATTTTTGAAACTTAACTTATTTTCTGTTCCATTTGCTATTCTTTTTATATTTGCTCTATGGTTAAATATAACCATTGCTGCTAAAATAACACTAAATATAAAATACTTCATTCCACTTGCTTCAACAATAAAATTTGTATTAATAAATAATGTTAAAACTGGGAATAAAATTGCTGCTCCAACAGATCCCATTGATACCATTCTGCTAAATGCCATTATAACTAGTGCAAATACTAAACAAATTAATCCTATTTTCCAATTTATCATCATTATTACACCAAGTGATGTTGCAACTCCCTTTCCTCCTTTGAATTCAAAGAAAATTGGAAAAGTATGACCAACCACTACTAATATTCCAGCTATTTGAACAAGTACTGCTTTATCTACATTTTTTACAATATTTCCTGCAATTAAAGCTATTCCTATAGATACTACTCCTTTTAAAATATCACACAAAAGTGTAATTACAGCTGCTTTTTTTCCAACAGAACGTAACATATTTGTTGTTCCAGCATTTCCGCTTCCTTTTTCTCTTACATCAAATCCTGCCATCTTTTTGCTTATTAATACTGAAAAATTTATGCTTCCTATCGCATATGCTATTATTGCTATTATTATATATGTTGCCATTTTATCTTCCTCCTTCTTTTTTTGTCATTATATTATATCTTTTCAGAAATAGCAATAATTATATGAAATTTTTCTGATTGGGGACGGTTCTTTTTCGGAAAAAGAACCGTCCCCAATCAGAA
>USOM01000259.1 GCA_900556345.1 uncultured Clostridium sp.
ATATATACTGTTTGAACTTCATCTGAATTTCTTTTAAAATGTTCTTCTAGAATTTTTTTACTATTTTCATTACATACCATCGTTTTATCTATTATAGAATTATACATTGAAGAATATCTAGAATATCCACCATTTCTATTATACCACTCTTCCATATGTACATAGTCAAGAATTGGTATTTCTGGATACATTGATTTTATGTATGGTAACATAGAATAACCTGTTTTACTATTAGAATTAAAGATTAAATTTATATTTTCCTTTTGGATAATATAATTTACAAAAGCTACCCAATATCTTTTATCTAAAAATGATGTTAAATCATATACTCTTACATTTTCATTGTTTTCAAACTCTTGTCTTAATACATTTTCATTTGGCTCTGTAGATATTATTGTTATTTCATATCTTTCTTTATTTAATCCTTTAACTAAACTTAAATTAAATAAATCAGCTCCACCTGTAACCATCCAAGGAATTATAAATAAAATATTTATTGTATCTTTTTTATTTATTCTTTTAGGTATTTCTATATTTTTTAAATTATCTTCTATAAGTTCATAATTATAATTGTAACATGGATATTGCTTTGCTTTTATTTCTTTTGTTACACCTTTTGCTGTATTATTTATTATTTCTAAACTTCTTTCTTTATTTTCTCTTGACCTTTGCAATTCTCCATTTTCTTTTCTTCTATACCATTCTCCATAAAAACTTATATGTACAGGAAATTTTTCCTTACTCAATAATTTTAGCCAAAAATTCCAATCTTCATTTACGGCTTTTTCTTTTAGGTTATATCCATTTACTAAAAAGAAATCTGTCTTTCTAACTAATGCTGCAGAAATCAAATCATTTTCTTTTTTCATTTTTTCAGAACTAAAATACTTGTTCCAAGTATATTCTATAGAACCAAATCCCAATGAATCAGAATATGCCCAAGCTGCATCTTTATTAGTTTCTAAGGTCCAAAATCCACATTCTAAAAATGTTGGTTCTATTAAATCATCATCATCAATAAACATAAGATATCTAGCATGCTCATTTGACTTGCTTGCCCCATAATCTCTTGTAGTTGCTAGTCCTTCATTTTGTTTATGAAATACTTTTATTCTTTTGTCTAATTCTTTTATTTGTTCTAATTTTTCTAATGCCATTTTATTTGTTGAACCATCATCAATTATTAAAATTTCATAACTTGGAAAAGTTTGATTTAATATTGATTTTATTGTTTGTTCAATAAATTTTTCGCTATTATAAAAAGGCACAATAACAGAGATAAGTGGAAAAGTCTCCACATACTCTCTGTTATTATATAATTTTTTTCCTGGCTCTAACTTAAAATTAAATTCTTTCATTTATTATTCTCCTAATTTTAAAGTTCTTCTGCAAATCTTCTTTGTAATTTGTTAAATATAAAATATCCAACCAAACATATTACTATTCCTAATATTAGTATTCTTGCCAAAAACATTAAACTTGGCATTTGTTGATAGTAAAAAATATCTCTGTAAGCATTTATTATGTAAGTCATAGGATTATATTTTATTATCCATTGGAATTCTAATGGTATTGCATCTGGTATATATACTATTGGTGTTGCATAAAATAGTAATTGTAAAGCAATTCCTATAAAATGTTGTAAATCTCTAAAATATACTGTAACACTTGATACTATAAAAGAAATTCCAATTAAAAGTATATATTGTACTAATAATACCAATGGATAGAAAATTATAAATTTGCTAATTCCCATACCATAGGCAATAACAAATGCTAAAATTATAAGTGTTGAAATTATAAAGTTTATAGCTTCACTAGTTACCACAGATAATGGCAGTATTTCTCTTGGAAAAAATACCTTTTTTATAATATTTCCATTTTCTACCATCGTAAATGAGGTTCTGTTAATTGCTGATGTACAAAAAGTCCAAGGTATTAGTCCACAACATATAAACACTGTATAATTTGGTATACTATTTCTCATAATTAATGGAAATACTAATGCATATACTGCAATTTGTAATAATGGATTTAAAAATGACCATAATATTCCTAAT
>USOM01000260.1 GCA_900556345.1 uncultured Clostridium sp.
ATATAATATTGTTGAACCAAGCGGATCAATAACACAATATAGATTAATTAATGGACATTATGGAACACCTAAGGTGTTTGAAAATAATGAGGTTTATAATAGTGTTGTATTTGATGATTTAAAAATAAAACTTGAAGATATTTTTGGTCAATAAAACTCATCTTAAAGTTATGAGTAATATGGAAAGGTAAGAACAAATGAAGACAATAGAAGTAGTTGCAGCAATAATAAAAAAGGATGATAAAATATTTATCACTAAAAGAAGCTATGGGGAATTTATTGATATGTGGGAATTTCCAGGAGGAAAAGTAGAAGTAGGGGAAACTCAGGAAGAGGCATTAATAAGAGAAATAAAAGAAGAGTTAGAATTAGATATTACTAATCTAAACTATCTAACTACTGTAGAGTATGATTATCCTAGTTTTCATTTAATAATGCATTGCTTTATTTGTGAAATATGCGACATTAAGCTTAAATGCTCATAATGATGCAAAGTGGGTTTCATTAGAACAGTTAGCATCACAAAAATGGATTCCAGCAGATATTGAAGTAGTTGAAAAGCTATTAGCTGTTACTAAGTAATATCATAATGATACAATCGTAATTTAGTGCTCATATAAAAGCACTAAAAAAGAGCCATAGATTTTCGAGGGCACTGAAAAACTTAATGTTTTTCAAGTGCGGTTATCCACAAAGTAAAAAATAGTTAATGAAGCTGAAGCTTTTAGTTTCATTAACTATTTTTATTTAGTTATTTATATAATAACTAGGATATTTCTATCCTAATATCTTCAATATTCTTTTAATATTTACTGTAAATATTGCTAATGCCCCTTGAATTTCCATGCCAATTAGACCTGAAGATGATGCTTTATCATATCCATGTCTATGTTTTAACTCACTATTTTTTGCTTCTATTTTATAACGCTCTTTAGACTTTTCTTTAAAATATTCGCTTTCTTGAAAAGCTATCTGCGATTTATGTATATCACTTTTTATAGTAACTGAATAAGTTTTACTCTTAGCTCCGTCTTTATAACAACCTTCTTTTTGTGGACAAATTTTACATTTTTCTACATCAAAATAATAAGTATCTGTTTGGTTTTTAGATATATTCTTTTTGCCCTGTCGTGCTTTACGAATAGCCATATGTCCTTCTTTACATACATACATTCCAGCATCTTTATTGAATTGGAACTCATCTTCTTTTTTTCTAAATCCTTGCGTTACAGAAGGATTTAACTTTGCTACAAGTTTTATATTATTTCTATTTGCAAACTCAATATTACCCTTTTCTGAATAAGCAGAATCACCAATTATTGTTTTAACTTTTATTCCGGCCTTCTGACTTTTAGTGATTAATGTTTCTAATTCTTTACCATCGTTTTTTTCTCCAGTAGTAATAGTTGCAGCAGTTATTATTCTTTCTTCTGTCATTGCAATATGTGTTTTATAACCAAAGAAAGATGTGTCAACAGACTTATGACCAATTCTTGCATCCGCATCAGCGCAAGCTTGAATATGATGAATATCATCTTCTAATGTTTCATTTAACATATTTAATTTTTCCCTAACCTTTGGATAAGCTGCAATAACATCATTCTTTTCTATAGCTTTAACTAAGTCCTGACAATATTTAATTTCAGCATCTAAATTATCAATTGTATTTTTAGCTGGTAAAGTATTTTTAATATTCTCATCTATTTCATAAACTGATTTTCTTAATTTCTTAGAACGTTCTTGTAACACTTCACGTGGTGATTTTTGACTATATCTTGCTGCCGTATGCGTAGCATCAACAATGATTGACTTTGATTTTATTATTCCTTTTTCAAGGGCGATTTCAACAGTTTTATTTATTAACATATCTAAAATATTTATATCTTTAAGTCTAAGTCTACGAAATTTAGTTAGAGAGCTTGGCTCAATAACATTTTCCTCTGGAGCCATTCCAAGAAAATATTTAAATGACATATCATATTTTGAACGCTCCACAAAATCTACATCTGATAAATCAAATAT
>USOM01000261.1 GCA_900556345.1 uncultured Clostridium sp.
ATTTATATCAGCAGGTGAAACTCCTGATATTCTTGAAGCTTGACCAATAGACAATGGTTTTATTTTATCCAATTTTTGTCTAGCTTCTAAGCTTAATCCTTTTATATCTTGGTATATAATATCTTCTGAAAGAGTTTTACTTTCCATTTTCTTAAATTTAGCTACTTGTTCTTCTTCCATTTTTATATATCCTTCATATTTTATTTGAATTTCGACTTCTTCTTTTTCTTGAGCTGAAAGTTCAGGCATATTTTCATCAATTTGAGCTAAATCTTTGTATCTAATTTCGGTTCTTTTTAGTAATTCAGAAAGTTTAGAACCTGTAGATAATGGTGTTGTTCCTTTTTCCTCTAAAAATTTATTTACTTTTTCAGATGGTTTTACAATGGTTTTTCTTAATCTTTCCATTTCTTTTTCAATATTAGCTTTTTTCTGTAAAAATTTTTGATATCTTTCCTCAGATATAAGCCCAATTTCGTGCCCAATCTCAGTTAATCTTAAATCTGCATTATCTTGGCGAAGCAATAACCTATATTCAGCCCTAGAAGTCATCATTCTATATGGTTCATTGGTTCCTTTTGTAACAATATCATCTATTAAAACTCCAATATATCCTTGAGTTCTATCTAAAATAACAGGATTTTTTCCTTTTATTTTTAATGCACTATTAATTCCTGCAATTAAGCCTTGGCACGCAGCTTCCTCATATCCAGAAGTTCCATTTGTTTGTCCTGCAAAAAATAAACCATCTATATCTTTATATTCTAATGATAATTTTAATTTTGAGGGATCAATTGAATCATACTCTATTGCATAAGCAGGTCTTGTAAATTCACAGTGCTCTAAACCAGGTAAAGTTCTATACATTGCAATTTGAACATCCTCTGGAAGTGATGAACTCATCCCTTGAGCATACATTTCATCAGTATCAAGACCTACTGGCTCAATAAATACTTGATGTCTTGGTTTATCACTAAATCTTACAACTTTATCCTCAATAGATGGACAATATCTTGGGCCTGTTCCTTCAATTTTTCCAGCATACAATGGAGATCTATGTAAATTTTCTCTTATTATTTTATGTGTTTCTTCATTTGTATAAGTTAAATAGCAATCCTGTTGCACAAAGTCTTTTACTTCATCATCTAAAGAAAAAGGAACTATATCTTCGTCTCCCTTTTGAACTTTCATTTTGCTAAAATCAATACTTTTTCTATTAATTCTTGCAGGTGTTCCAGTTTTAAATCTTATTAATTTAACACCTAACTTCTCAAAACATTTAGCAAGTTTATTAGCTGGAAATACACCATCTGGTCCACTTTCTTTCGAATAATCACCTATAAATATTTTTCCTTCTAGATATGTACCTGTTGCAACAATAATATTTTTGACATTGTATATTGCTCCAACATCTGTCTCTATAGATTTAACTTTTCCGTTTTCTACTTCTATATTTACAATCTCTGCTTGCTTTAATTCCAAGTTTTCTTGTTTTTCCAATGTATGTTTCATTTCCATTTGATATCTTTTTCTATCTGCTTGTGCTCTTAAAGAATGAACTGCTGGCCCTTTTGATGTATTTAACATCTTAATTTGGATCATAGTTTTATCTATATTTTTCCCCATTTCTCCGCCTAGGCAATCTATTTCTCTTACTAAGTGTCCTTTTGAACTTCCCCCAATATGAGGATTACAAGGCATATTCGCAACTGCCTCTAAACTTATTGAAAACACTAAAGTTTTCATTCCCATTCTTGCTGATGCTAATGCAGCTTCACAACCAGCATGACCAGCACCTATTACTGCAACATCATAATCACCTGCTACATAACTCATTTTTATAATTTCCTCCTTTTATCAATAATTCCTGTATGTGTACATTTTACTGTACTTAGTTTATTTGGTTTTTCCAGTTTTTTCCATTTTTTATTTTTCCGTGGAACAAGAATTTTTGTTTTGTTTACATAAATCAAATATGTCTTTTAAAATACTTATATCTGTATGTTTATACAGTATTATTC
>USOM01000262.1 GCA_900556345.1 uncultured Clostridium sp.
CCCTTTATCTTCATTATGAAAATAAATTTTATTTAAAGGAGAAAATTTATATGAAAACGGATGTTAGTTTTATTATTTCAATAGATTCTTCTTTTGAAATGTTAAATAATTTTTTTGAACACTTATTACAAGATGAATTTGCTCTAAATTCAGAAATAATAGTTATTTTAGATGCTATTACAAACTGCAATATTATTACCTATATAAAAAATTTGAGTAAACAAACCCCTAATATAAAGGTATATATTTCTGACAAAAAATTGGGATATGGAAAAGCAAATAATTATGCAGTTAAACAAGCTCAAAACAATATCTTATACTTTATTAATACTGATGTTTTTGCTGAAAAGGAATGTTTTAGTAAAATGCTTGATGCATTAATGCTTGAAAATGTTGCTTGCGTACAACCTTTATTAATTTGGCCTCAAAATAACAGAATACAGTGTGCAGGAAGTACTTTTGGTCCTTTTTACAAGAAGCATCTTTTTGCAGGTCGCTTGTTAAATACTATAGATCTTTCTAATTACCCTCAAGAAAGGCAAGCATTAACATCAGCTTTATATGCTATGAGAAAAGCGGATTTTTATAATTACGGAATGTTTGACGAATTTTATTACAACAAATTAGAGTCCTTTGAATTATCATTAAAGTTGAGTCTGGGTGGAAAACGTTGCTTATGTGTACATGATGCAATTGCGTTTCATTCACAGGGAACTGGTAGAAATCAATATTTTTTTGATTTCTACCAGCAAGAAGCCTATTTCTGGGTAAAAATGGGTAAGGATTTCAAACCCGATATATATAAACATTATAAAAGACAAATTACAAGCAAAATGCTCAATAATACATACTATGTAGTATCAATATGCCAAATTCGAACTGTGAAGAATATTATTGAGCAGTTAGGAATTACCTATTTAGATATATATGAAATAAATGGAATATCCCCTAACAAAATAAATTTATATGAATTGTTACCATATTCATTACATCAACTTGATATACCATTGCTTTTTTTTGTGGAAAATATATTGGATTTAGGAAAAAATAAGCACTGGTTTGAAACAAGGAACCATAACTCTTCTGATCTAGTTATAGATACATATGGAAATTTGGTAAATGTATTAAAGATTTAACGGTGACACATTTACCAAATACGTGTATCTAAAATGAAGTTATCAGAGTCAAATAAAGGATTTTCACAAGCTAATATTATCTTTCCTTTTCTTTTAATTTCTGCATTATGAAATTGTATTTTCTTATAGTCCTCGCCCAATTCAGAAAATAATTGCAAGCATTTTTCTGAATATTTATTTGCTTGAATTATGTCATTATAAAAATAATATATTGCAGCTAAAACATGATATGCTATAGCCTGGTGGCGTTTTCCACTTGCTATAGCTGTGTTTTTCATAAGCATTTTATTCATTAAATTCAAAAGTTCAGTCTGTGTATATTTTTGTGATAGTAACATTATGACTATGATTTTTAAACAGTTTCTTGTATATGAATGTATATACTTTTGTTCTTTCATTTTATCACCAATATTTTGTAGCATAATTATTGAATAGTCTTTTTCCAATAGAGCTTTGGTAAAAGCTATCTCACTTAATGAATCTAATAAACGACGTGGCTCATTACTTTTTTCAAAAATGTCTTTTGCCATATTCAATAAACCAAATGCTCTATACATATCTATATTGTAAATGGATTTAGCATAATCCATATGTGCAAATCCTTCATATTCTATTAAACCAAGTTCATTTGATTTTAAAAGTGCCATTTTGTAGTCATCCTCTGTTCCTCTTCCTTGCATAAAATTACAGAACATTCTACGATTATAATAATTTAGATAACCATATTTATATGATTTAGTATTATTCTGTATATTATTGAAATTCCATAATTCAAACATTCGTTTCAATTCTTTATCTGCGTTATTTACATTTAGCATCCATATATTATTATTTATTTTTTCTGAAATTGTTTCTAGTAAAATATCATTAGGTATAGAT
>USOM01000263.1 GCA_900556345.1 uncultured Clostridium sp.
TCAAATAAGAGTTCTTAATTTTAATGTTTAACCAATGAAAGATGAAGAAAGAAAGAAAGGAATTAGAACAAGAATATGAGAATTTAAAACTTCTCGCTTCATTTCACGAAGCCTATGGGATTTCCCGAAAATAAAAAAGAAAGAGAAGCATTAATAAATGACATACTCGACCGAATGAATGAATGAAATTCGGTAAAAATTAAAAGAGTAATTAATCTCCCTCCCTTCGGCGAGGGATTAACTTTAAAAATATGATAGATATAAACGCCTGCTTATACACCCGAAATGAAAGCGGATTTTGAACGATTCAAAACCTTTTCTACCAAAGAAGAAAGAGATGCTTTCAAAAAAGAAATGCAAGCCAAATATAACGCGCTGCCAGAAGCCCAGAAAGAAGCCTATAAAAAAGCGTCTGAATCTGGACTAAAAGCAACCGTAGATGCTTGTAATGATTTTATAGAAAGAACAGAAGAAGCTATATTACGGGATAGACTCGGAGAATTGCCGGAAGCTATTTCGTTTAGCTATATCGCAAAGAAATATTTCGGTAAGTCAAGAAATTGACTATATCAAAGAATTAACGGCAATATCGTAAACGGAAAAAAAGGCTCGC
Source organism: uncultured Clostridium sp. (assembly GCA_900556345.1). Taxonomy (GTDB): domain Bacteria; phylum Bacillota; class Clostridia; order TANB77; family CAG-508; genus CAG-269. The sequence goes on from USOM01000263.1 coordinate 614, forward strand.
TTTACAGATAATGAACTTCAAACGTTTTTAAACGTTTTGAAGGACGTAAGCGAAATGATTCATCAAACATCGCTTAAACTCGGTTAAGATTCTTATTGACACCAGTCCCGCAAATTGAGTCATTGCGGAACTTTTTTTAGGAATGAAACAACAAAAGGTCTGGATTACTTAGCTTTTTCTAAAAGCTACTATCACGATAATACATTTAATATTAAAATTCTAGCGCAATCCCACCTAAAATAGAATATTTTGTAAAAGCCAAATTTATATTTACTTTTTTTATATTTATGACCGCTATCCCGCCAAAATCTAGCCCCGAAACACTTTTTTTCTCTGAAAACTTATTATGTACTATGCCGGAATCAGATATAGTATAATCACTTCCATCTGTAGTGCCATATGCTATTTTCGCATACCCTATAACTGGAATAAATCTTAAATTCTTCACAATAGGAATTTGATAGCCTATATGAACTACAGTAGTCATCTTATCAGACCACTTATCTACTCCCATATCATTTTCATGAGAAGAAGGCCATCCCATAACATCAGCATAAAAACCTTTTATAGCCAAACTTACTCCTACCGCACCATTTGATATACCTCTTCCATATCCCACATATCCTCCTATTATACCAATGCTCCATTCCTTGTTAACTTCTTTAAAAAGGAAAAAAACTTTTGCTAATAAATCATTCACTGAAAGAATTACGACTAGCAACAATAGAACTTTCTTCATAACTATGTATTTTGATTTGTGAATACTTCTACAAAGAAAGACACTTCTTTACACCAAATCAAACGTTTTACTGTTTTTTTTCAAGTTGAATAACGATCATCCGCAAATTACCAGCAATCAATTCGAGAATTCCTTATACTTGAATGAGTATAACATTCTCATTACTATTATCTATTATCTTATCTACAAATTCTTTTGCTAGTTTTGATATTTCAATTACCTTTAGCACAAAATATAAAAAAACAAGTAAACATGAAAAAGCAAACAAACTCTATTACCGCTTAATTCTTTTGGGGCAAATAGTAGCCAAAATCTAAAAAAGACTCTCCCATATCACATCTATTTAATAGTTTATTGATAGCCTTAAAAAGAAGTTCAGACAATAGTTAGAAATTAAACAATCACTAAAAACTAAATATCATGGAAACATTTATTATTTTAATCATTCTCATATTCGGAATCCTACAACTAATCCTATTTTTCAAAATCTGGGGCATGACAAACGACATTAGAGAAATCAAAGAAAGATACTTTTCTTCAACCACCTCCCCCAAAAAGAAAATGCCCACTCAACCAACAGAATTTAATATTGGCGAGCTTGTTGTAGAAATAAAAACAAATAAGCAAATGCGAATCAAAGAGATTACAGAGGATGGGAA
>USOM01000264.1 GCA_900556345.1 uncultured Clostridium sp.
ACTATAGCTGCATTTTCATATAAATACTTCAATTCACTATCTTCTATAAATCTATTTATTCTAATTTCACCTTTTTGAATATTTGTATCAAAATATTGAATACCTTTTCCAGCCACAACCAAAAAAGAATTTTTATTTCTCAGAAGCCTATATGCATTCAATAGTAAATCTACTCCTTTATATTTATCCACAGAACCAAAAAAAAGAATATAATTTGTAATTCCATTCAGTTCTCTTACCACTCTCTCTCCACTCACTATTTGTGATGTAACAAGCGTTGGAAAACAAGTTAAATTTACTTTCTTACTAGGATATCTATCTTTAAGAGCTATATATTGTGTTCGAGAAGAAGTCGTTAGATTAGGAATTATCTTCATATTTATTTTTGTACTCCAATTAATATAACAACTTATCAAACGTCCAGCTAAACTTTTACGTTCTCCCTCATGAGGCCACAAATCATGAACTGTATAATACACACTATTATTTCCTCTCAATTTTAAATAGATAAATAAAGTCAATGTAAAATCTATTGTTAAAAAATGAATACATTCAATATGATTATCCCTTATCGTTTTATTTATATTAGAGATTAATTTAGATGGCCAAATTTTAAAAAGAAGTTTTTCTAAAATACAATTAGCTGGCGCTTCTATACATATAGTTTTCTTCTTTGCTTTTTCACAGAGTAAAGGTTCATATTTAAATTTTCCTCTTGATACAACAACAGCATAAACCTCAAACTCACTACTCTCCGATAATCTATTTATAATAGATGATGCGAAAGAAAGCATGCCTGGCGCATACTCTGAAGCTATTAATAGTACTTTCTTCATTTGGGCCTACAACGTTTTAATTCTCGAATAATACAACATCATAAACAACAGAAATAATAGTAAGATTTCACATGATCCAATAGTGGATGCAATACCTCCCATAAGGATAATAAATAGAGCGATGATACGGCTATAATAGTTCCTTTTACTATCTATAATTATTCCATATATATAATGAACAAACAATAACCATAAGATGTAAAATATAAAATAACTATATCCAAAATTTATATATAAATCATTACTCAAAGTAGTATAAATTCCTCCTCCATCAAAATCATATCCCACCAATTCCTTTAGTTTATAATCAAAAGCAAGAGGCTTATCTGACCATAAAAAACGAGGTATTATTTTTACTAATCCCACATAATATTCCTCACCAAAAAAAATATTTTCTGTCCCGACAGAATTCATTATAGGAATAGAGTTAGCCTGATAAAGCAGAATGGGATATGAGAAAAACACAGCAATTTGAGATGCTATAAGAGTTAAATCACCTCCTCTAATCCCCTGTAATGTTCCAGCAGCCAATGGAATTGCCAAATAGTATGCAATGTATTCATACCACTTAAATCCTCTCTTCTTAAAATGAAAAAACAAAAGAAATAATGTAGCACCTACTAGAACTCCTCCCTTATTGCCCGTTGTTAAAAATAAAAAAGCTCCTAAACAAAAAGAATAAAAGGCTATAGATCTATAAAAGTTCCATGATTTTTGAAGAAAAAGAACAAGCATAACAATTTGTATTCCCAACATAGGAATATCTCGAACAATTCCAAGCCCTATCTCACTAGTTCTTCTTAAATCTTCAATGTCGTTACCTTTCAGTAAATTTGTTAAAACTCCAGACATCATCCCCGCACAAAAAAGAAACAATGCGAAGCAACAAATTATAATCTTTCTCTTTCTATTCAATTTTATAGAAAAAGATGGAATATCTAGAGTCGTTTGTATCAACAATTGTTTTCGAAAAGCATACAAAAACAAAAGATTTATTACTGTTGCTGTAAATGTTGTGTATTGCAAATTTTCAGGTATATCAGGATAAAAAAGTAAAAATGGAACAATGTCATTAAATACAAAATTCAGATAAATAATAATATATGGAGAAAAAATATATAATGTCTTTGACTTAGAATATTTAAAAAGTAGATAGACAATAATGATTATATA